>JAISIG010000043.1 GCA_031262135.1 Endomicrobium sp. | reverse complement strand
GAATTCTGGAAATAATTATTCCAAATGATATTTTACTAGCATGCTTAATTAAATTGATTTCTTTCATGTAATTTTATGTTTGTATTTTCGAATATAAACTCAATATCTGGTTGCTTTTTAAACCATGTAATTTGCCTTTTAGCATAATGTCTTGTATCTTTGGAAAATTCCCTTAATAAGTCATTTTTCGATAGTTTATTGTCAAGATATTGTACTATATGTTTATACCCCAAACTACTCATCGCTGCAGAATCTTTTTTAAACCCCATATTCAAAACTTTTTTTGTTTCATTTATCATACCGCTATCTAACATATTTTTACATCTAGTATTTATTCTATCATACAAAGTATCTTTATTAGTTACGATATGATAATGTATAAAATTATATCTACGGTTTTTGATTTTAAATAATTCCTTCGTATTTTTTTTGGTTAAAAGATTTATCTCTAATGCCCTTACAATCCTCTGTGGATTTTTTTTGGTTCTACTTGCCGCTTCTGGATCTAAAGATTTTAATTCTGTATAAAGTTCATCATAAGATCTACTATATAACTGATTCCTTAAATATATATTTTTTGTAGGTGCATGATCCAAACCATATAATAAAGCTTTTATATATAACCCACATCCGCCAGTGACAATGGGGATCTTGCCATGTTTCAAAACATGCGCGATGCATTTATCTGCGTTATTAACATATTGCATAGCATCATAATATTCATGTGGTTCTATTATATCCACTAAGTATTGTTTGATTCCATTGATTAGTCGTATTCCATTATCAATTAAAATACCCTTTTTATTTGTCCCTATGTCTAAATACTTATAAATTTGTCTAGAATCACAGGAAATAATTTCACCATTATATTCTTTGCACAACTTAACAGCTTTTTGTGTTTTTCCGCTTGCTGTTGGCCCTGAAATTACAATTATATACGTGTACATAGATTTTTACCTCTTAAAATATCTTTTTAGTTCTAAAAATGACATTTTATAAGCTGTGGGTCTTCCATGTGGACATGCAAATGGGTACTTACATTTCACTAATTGACTTATAAGATGTGTTATTTCAAGATCAGATAATTTCTCGTTTGCTTTAATACTATTATGACATGCAGACTTTACAATTATTTCTTTCAATAAATCAACTTTTTCTATAATTTCTACATTTATATTAGTATGGCGTTGGTTTAAATTTGATATTATTTGTAAAATAACATGTTTTATTGATGAGATATTTCCTAATATAATAGGATACCCTAAAACTTTAAAAGAATTATATCCAAACTCTTCAAGGATTATTCCTAGTTTATTTAATATAGGTAATACCACTTTTATTTTTTTTGCTATGCTAATAGGACAATTGAAAATCTCTGGAATAAGTTGTTTCTGTATTATGATTTTATTATTATGTATTTCATACATATATTGTTCATAAGTTATTCTTTCAGCTGCTGCATGTTGATCAAATATATAAAGCTTGTTGTCTTGTTTATTTTCAACAAGAATATAAACCTCAAAAACTTTCCCTATAACTTTAATACATCTAAGCATATTATCATTGTCTTGTAACATAAATTTTGATATTTGTTTATTTCTTTGAATAAGCCTATGAGATGATGTAGTAATTATATCCAAAAAATTTTTAACTTTAAATTGTTTTAAAAATATATGATGTAGTAGATCACATAATTTTTCTTCATTAAGTAATTTAACTTCTTTTTTCATTGGATGAATATTAATATCAACATCTGTTGTATTAATATTTAAATATAGTAACAAACCAGGATGTTTATTATACGGAATAAATTTTTTATAAACCTGGTAAATACATAATTTAATATCTCTGGAATATCTAACAGGGCGTAGATTGATAAATAAATATTGAAATTTATTGTTATTTAAAGATTCATTTGGTTTTGTAAAATATATATCTAATGATATTTTATTGTTAACTGTATTAAAATTATGTAACATTTTACTGAAATCGCTACCTAAAATGTTTGTTATTCTATTTATTCTACTATCTGTAGATTTTGTATATAAAATTAATTTAGAATTAGATATTAATCTAAAATTAATATCATATCTTGCTAGAGATATTATTTCAATATATTTAATTATTTTAATCAATTCTGTAAGATCTGATTTTAAAAATTTTTGTCTTGTTAGAACATTGAAAAATAAATCTTCAACTTCAACTATCGTTCCTTCTTGTCCATACCAAGGTGTTATTTGAATAATATTGTCATAATTAGATAATTCCCATCCATGGCTTGATTTTTTGGTTCGTGTTTTAATTTTTAATTTAGATACAATTAGTATAGAAGCCAAAGCTTCTCCTCTAAATCCTAACGATGTAATATAAGACAAATCATGAAAATGTTTTATTTTACTTGTTGCATATCGTTTGATTGATAATTTAAGATCTTTTTTATTCATTCCAATTCCATTATCAATCACTCTTATAAATCTTTTTCCAGATTTTTGAATTTCTATAGTTATATTTGAAGCATCAGCGTCTATTGCATTTTCAATCAGCTCTTTAACAACATTTATTGGGCTTTCTATAATTTCTCCTGCAGCAATTTGATCTATTGTATCTTTTGGTAATATTTTGATCATGTTTATGAAGTTTTTATTTTTTTTGCAAATATGAATTGTTTTTCTTTAATTAGATACTTAATAATATTATATTATATTATACTTTATAAGGTCATTTATCTTTAAGATGATTTAATATTTTATATGCTCGTTCTATAACTTGTATTGGAATGCCAGCTAATTTGGCAACATAAATACCATATGAATGTTTAGCAATTCCTTCTTGTAGTTTATATAAAAATTTAATATTGTTATCTGAATCTTTTTGAACGCTAAAGCTATAATTTTTAACTCCCAATATATTTTTAGATAATTTGTTTAATTCTAAATAATGAGTAGCAAATAATACTTTTATAGTTTTATTTGCAGATAAAAATTCTAT
>JAISIG010000016.1 GCA_031262135.1 Endomicrobium sp. | reverse complement strand
AACATTTAATCCTGCTTGTTTTGCTAAATGAACATTAGGAGTAACTCCAATAGCTATAATCAAAATATTACAATCAAGAGTTTCTCCATTTGATAATACTACTTTATAAATTTTATCATTATTATCTTTCAAAACTTCTGTAACACTAGTTTTTAGTTTAAAATTAATGTTATAACTTTCCATATGTTTTTGCACTATATAAGCTGAGGATATATCTAAAGTAGATGACATAATTCTATCCGATAAATCTATAACGTTGATACTATTAACTTGACCACATAATCCTTCTGCAACTTTTAACCCAATCAATCCAGCCCCTAAAATAACAACTTTTGATGAATTAGTTATCATACTTTTAAGTTTAATACTATCTTGATAAGATAAGAAAGTGCAAACATTATTACAATTATAATCTAATCCTAGAATAGAAGGTTTGATCGGTGAACTGCCACTTGCAATAAGCAATTTATCATATAAAATTACATTTTTAGTGTTATTTATTGTTTTAATTAGAAGTTCTTTACGGTTAATGTTTATTGCTTGAACTTCTGTATTGAGCATTATATTAAGATGTTGTTGTGTGTAGAATATTTGATTGTGATAATACATATTTTCAGGTTGAATTTTATTACTCAAATAATAAGAAATTAATGGTCTACCGTAAGAATAGAATTTTTCCTTAGTAATAATTGTAATATCCCCTAATGGATCCATCAACCTTATTGCACTAGCAGCGTTGATTCCTGCAGCGCTATTTCCTATTATAAGATACCTCATTTATATTTATAGCCTCCCCTTTGTAAAACAATCATCATTTTCTTCAATCAATTTTATTGCATCATTTGGACAATGATCAACACACAATGATGTTCCATAATTAACACATAGATCACATTTGGAAATAGTTTGGCCATCTTTTCCAACCTTTATAGCTCCAAAAGGACATACCAAAACACATGATAAACAACTAACACATTTTTCACTATTATTTCTAACAATGCCATCTTCCCCTTTATACATTGCACCAGAAATACATGCCTTTACACATTTTGGATTTTTACAGTGACGACATTGTAATGCAAAATATACAATAGATTTTTTCTCTATAACTTCTTCTATAAATATTGCAGATTCTATATTTTCATACTTATTAGCTTTAATTATATTTTTGGATTTAGAATGGGCTGTTTTACAATATACCTCACAAAGTTTACATCCTAAACACCTTTCTTCAAATGCATATATTCTTTTCATATATTTCTTTTGATTCCTTTCTATTCTCCTGCATGTTTTATTCCTAAAATATGTAACTCTTTTTCATTTAATCCTATCCCTCTTAACATAAGTCTGTTTCCTTTTAAACTATCAATAGCATTTATCCCCATTCCACCCAGCATTTCTTGAATTTCATGATTCCATGCTGTTATTAAATTTATAAGTCTTTTATACATGATATCTGGATTTAATCGTTTTACTAAAGAAGGATCTTGTGTTGCTATTCCCCAGTTACATTTTCCAGTAGAACATGAATGACACATATGACAGCCTAAAGCTATTAATGCAGCTGAACCTATATAAACAGCATCTGCCCCTAATGCAATAGCTTTTACTATATCGCTACTATTTCTTATACTTCCTGAAATTATAAGAGATACACAATTTCTAATTCCTTCTTCGTGCAATCTTTGATCTATAGAAGCTAATGCTAATTCTATTGGAATTCCAACATTATCACGTATACGTGTAGGGGCTGCCCCAGTTCCACCTCTGAAACCATCTATGACTATAGCATCAGCCCCTGCTCTAGCAATTCCAGATGCTATAGCTGCAGCATTATGAACAGCAGCTATTTTAACAAAAATTGGTTTTCTATATTCTGTAGTTTCTTTTAAGGAAAATATGAGTTGTCTCAAATCTTCTATAGAATAAATATCATGATGAGGAGCAGGTGATATAGCATCAGATCCAATAGGTATCATTCTTGTTAAAGATACATCTTCCCCTACTTTTTTACCAGGAAGATGTCCTCCTATACCTGGTTTGGCTCCTTGCCCTATTTTAATTTCAATGCCAACCCCAGCATTAAGATAATCTTTATGAACACCAAATCGTCCAGATGCAACTTGAACTATAGTATTATTTCCATACTTGTAGAAATCTTTATGTAAACCACCTTCGCCTGTATTATAGCAAGTTCCCAATTCTGTTGCTGCTCTTGCAAGAGATTCATGGGCATTTTTTGAAATTGACCCATAGCTCATGCCTGCAAACATAATAGGTATGTTTAATTCTATCTGTGGTGGCATAGTAGTTTTTAATTCATCATTATCATCAAATGGTATTACGTTTGGTTTTCTTCCAATTAAAACTTTTGTTTCCATAGGTTCACGTAATGGGTCAATTGACGGATTGGTTACTTGACTTGCATTCAACAACATTTTATCCCAATAAATTGGGAACGCTTTTGTGGTTCCCATACTTGATAGTAATACTCCTCCAGATTTAGCTTGCTTGTAGATTTCTCTTATGGCAGCACCGTTCCAATTAGCATTCTCTCTAAACTCTAAAGGATATTTACGTACAATTAATGCTTTTGTTGGACATAAAGTAACACACCTATGACAATTAACACAATAAACATTATTAGAACAAACTATATTATCATCTTTATCATAAAAATGAACCATGTTAGCACACTGACGAATACATACTTTACATTGAATACATTTATTTTTATTACGTAAAATTTCAAATGAAGGAACATCAAAATCTAAGCTCATATCATACTTGCTCCTTTTTTAGTTTCTTCTAATAAAACAATAACAGGCTCTCCACCTTCTGGAGCCCATATTCTATCTGGTTGATTGCATATAATTTTTATTGCACTTTCTTCACTGGAAACATAGACTTTGCTGTTATACTCAGCTATCACTAAAGGACGTAATTTAATTCTATCATTGAGAGCAATCATTCCGCCATGAAATCCTACTATAATAGAAAATGGACCATTAATTAAAGCAGGAGAATACACTGCTCGTATATATTTTAATTCATTTTTCAACTTAGAATCAGCCATTGCGTCAATGTCATCCCAGAATGGAGCTACTATAGCTTGAATAGTTCTTTTTATAGATAAATGATGTTTTCTAACTAATAAATCAAATAAGTATGTTATGACTTCTGTATCTGTTTGCAAATTACAAACATATCCATACATTTCTACGAACCTTCTATTTGTATCATAAGATGATATTTCACCATTATGGACAATTGACCAATTAAGTAGTGTAAAAGGATGAGCCCCACCCCACCATCCAGGGGTATTTGTAGGAAACCTACCATGTGCAGTCCACATATATGCATTATAATTTTCTAACATATAGAACTCGCCTATATCCTCAGGATATCCAACTCCTTTAAATGCGCCCATATTTTTTCCACTAGAAAATACATAAGCTCCATCATAATCTCTGTTTATAATCATTATATATTTGAATATAAAATCTGTTTCAGACAACCTAGTATCTTTTAATCTTGCATTCTTTGGATAGACAAAATAACGCCATATGATAGGTTGTTCTAATATCTCTGGAATAGATTTTGTTGGAATAGCTTCATTATATTCAATATCAAAATAAGTATTTAAAAAATTATCTGTTTGTTTTTTTATGTTTAAATTATCATAAAATATATGTAAAGCATAGAAATCCTTATAGTCTGGATAGATTCCATATGCTGCAAATCCTCCTCCTAACCCATTAGAGCGTTCATGCATTAAGCCTATTGATTTAATAATATCTTTTCCATTAAATCTTTTTCCTGTTTTATCAATTATCCCACTAATAGAGCATCCTGATGGAATTCTTACCTTTCCTTCCCTCAGCATTTATCCTCCTAAATATCTTCTAAAGGCAATTTATATTGTCTTATATATTCCAACTTGAAGTTTATAAAAACAGTAAATAAATGTCAACTATAACTTTTTATATTGCATGATATTTATTAAGATGATATAATAATAAATATACATATTTATTATTCATATTTAAGAATAGGGGTATTTATGGATACATTGTTGAATGATTTGCTTATTACTGATGGAATTTCTGGATATGAAAGTAATATTTCATATCTTATTAAAAGTACATTTGATGATATATGTAATAAGAAGAATGTTATAACAGATAATTTTGGAAATGTCATTTGTAAAATAGGTAACGGGCAAAAAAAAATTATGATAACTGCTCATATGGATGAAATAGGTATGATAGTTAAACATATAGATAAAAACGGATTTCTACGTTTTATTAAAGTTGGTGGCATAAACGATTCTATATTGCCTGGAACTAAAGTCGAGATAATAAATAAACAAAATCAGCATATCCAAGGAGTTATAGGTGTTAAACCACCACATATTATGACCTCAGATGAAATCAAACAATCTGTAAAATCTGAAACTATGTTTATAGATATAGGTATAAATTCTAAAGATAAAGTATCAAAAGTTATTGAAATTGGAGATCAAATAATATTTGAGCCTAAAGCTGGAGTTCTTAATAATTCTTTCTTTTATGGGAAAGCAGTTGATAACAGGATAGGCTGTTATATTATTATTAAAGTTTTAGAACAATTTATTCGTAAACAAAATTTAGATATAGAACTTTATGTTTGTGCGACAGTTCAGGAAGAAGTTGGATTAAAAGGTGGATATACAGCAGCCTTTAATATAAAACCAGATTTTGCACTTGTTATAGATACTACTATAGCAGGTGATACTCCTGAAATTAAACAAGAAGTATCTTCCTTAGAGCTAGGTAAAGGGCCTGCTATAACTTTTATAGAGGCTTGTGGAAGAGGAGCAATAATAACGCATAAAGTACAAAAATTTCTTTTAAAAGTTGCACGTGATAATAATATTGCATATCAAATAGATGTCATCGATGGTGGTGTAACAGATGCTGCATTAATTCAAACGAGCCAAGGTGGAATTCTCTCTGGTGTTCTCAGTGTCCCTACTCGTTATATTCATTCTCCAATATCAGTTTTTAATATAAATGATGTTATATCAACAATCAATTTTACAAGTAAGATATTAGAAAATATTCATACTTTGTTATTTAATTAATAAAATAGCGCTAGCTAAATAGATATCCTCTATACTACTTCCTCTACTTAGATCACTTACTGATAATGGAAATCCTTGTACTATAGGCCCTAAAGCTTGAAATTTTCCATATCGCTCAGCAATTTTATATCCAATATTCCCAGCATTTAAATCAGGAAATACAAATATATTTGCCATCCCTGCAACTGATGATGTTGGAGCTTTTTTTTTGGCAACTATTGGAATAACAGAAGCATCAAATTGTAATTCTCCATCTATATTAATATTTGTAGTAGAATTCTTAAAAAATTTTTTGAGTAATTCTGTTGCTTTGATAATTTTAGTTAATACTTTACTATTAGAACTTCCTTTGGTAGAAAATGATAACATTGATACATAAATTGGTTCCCCAGGAAAAATTTTTTTGAAGTTGTTTATACTAGCAATAGTGATATCTTTTAAAGTTGAAGCATTAGGTTCAGGGTTTACAGCGCAATCAGTAAATATAACTGGTTTCTTTACTAAATAATGGGTTTTTGGTGGAATCATAAGAAAATATGATGAAATCTTTTTTATACCGTGAGCTACACCCAATATTTTTAATCCAGCTCTTAATACTTGTGCTGTATCATAAACTGCTCCACAGATACAAGCATCGCATTTAGAACTTTTTAAAAACATCATTGAAAAATACAATGGTGTTTTTAAAATAGTTAAAGCTTGTTTTGAGTCGATGTTTTTATTATACATTTTCTTAATAAATTTATTTACTTCATTAGTAGATAACATGTCTATATCTATAAAAACTTTTTCAATACCGTCAATATCTATATTATTATTTAATGCAATGTGTTTGATTTGAGTCCAATCATTACAGTTCCTAATAGGTAGAATAACTTTACATATATTATTTGCAATTAACATTTGTGCTGCTTTTAATATTCTAGTATCAAAAATTTCAGGCATAATTATTCTACCATGAGATTTTTTTGCTAAATTTAAAATATGTTGTTTAATATTCATAGTATTTCTTTGTTTTAGTTCCTTCTATTATTATATTACGTTTTATTTTGCCACTAACTGTTTTAGGAAGTTCCCTAACGAATTCTATAAGTCTAGGATATTTATATGGAGCAGTTATTTTTTTTACATGATCTTGAATATTTTTCGTTAGTTTGGGACTAGGATAATATCCAGCAGAGAGTACGATAGAGGCTTTAACTATCTGTCCTCTATCGTTGTCAGGAACTCCTGTAACAGCACATTCAAGAACACACGGATGTTCCATAATAGCATTTTCTACCTCAAATGGACCTATTCTATATCCTGAACTTTTAATTATATCGTCTGCACGAGCAACAAACCAAAAATATCCATCTTTATCCTTATATACTATGTCTCCTGTATCATAAAATTTGCTATTCAATTGTTGTAAATTATTTCTATTATTATAATATCCAGAAAATAACCCTACAGGGTTATTTTTGGATGTTTTTATAATTAATCTACCAGCTTCGCCTACATGACATGGATGATTTTTTTCGTCAATTATATCAAGTTCCCATCCTGCAGATGGTTTTCCAATTGATCCTGGTTTTACTATCATCCAAGGGAATGTTGCAATACACACCACAGACTCTGTTTGCCCAAAGCCTTCTTTAATCTCAAGCCCAGTATTTTGTTTAAATTTATAAAATACTTCAGGGTTTAAGGGTTCTCCTGCAGTTACAACATATTTTAATTTAGACAAATTATATTTAGATAAGTCTTCTTTAATTAAATATCTATATATGGTAGGAGGAGCACAAAACGAAGTCACATTATATTTGACTATTTTTGCAAGTAGCTTTTTACTGTTAAATTTTTCATAATCATATACGAAAACACAAGCTTCACATAACCATTGACCGTATATTTTCCCCCATGATGCTTTTGCCCATCCTGTATCTGCAACAGTTAAATGTAAACTGTTTGCATTTAACTGTTGCCAAAATTTTGCTGTTATAATATGTCCTAAAGGATACGAAAAATTATGACAAACCATTTTAGGCATGCCAGTAGTCCCTGAAGTAAAATATAATAAAAAATTATCATTTATGTTTGTTGATTCTTCTCCTGTTGGTCTATTAAAAATATCTGAGTATTTATTTACTTCTTTTGAATAATCGATCCAATTATTAATATGGCCATCAACTGAAATTGTAAATTTTAATTCTGATAATTGATTATTCTTTACTTCATTAACAGTATTACATATCCTTGTATTAGCCAAAGCTACAATAACTTTTACTTTAGCAATTTTAACTCTGTATAATAAATCTCTATATGTTAAGAGATGTGTTGCTGGTATTATTAAAGCCCCGAGTTTATGTAATGCAACGGTACATATCCAGTATTCATAATGCCTTCTTAGGATTAGCATTACTACATCACCTTTTTTAATACCAATATCTTTAAAAAAATTTGCTGCTTTATTACTCTTTTTACTTATATCATAAAAAGTAAATATTTTATTGTTTTCATTATCGTCACACCATATTATTGCTTTCTTATTTGGATAGAAATTTGCTAGTGTGTCTACAACGTCAAAAGCAAAATTAAAATTATATGGAGTATATATTCTACAATTATCATTAAAATCTTTATAAGAATCATAATTTGTTTTTGTAAGATATCTACTTATTAACATAATCTATTTTGTCCTTTTTTAAAGAAGAAACAAATTGTTATTTTGACTTATAATTAAAATGTTATTTATTTTCTAATTCTTTTAAGGCTTTAATAAGATCAGCATTAGAGATTGTTTTCCCATGCCATGTTACTTGATGTTCCATAAATGATATGCCTTTGCCTTTAACAGTATTAGCAATAATACATACTGGTTTTTTAGATTCTTCTTTAAATGTTAAATAGGCTTTGTCAATCTCTTTAAAATTATGTCCATCTACTTCTAATACCATCCACCCAAATGAACGATATTTATCCATTAATGATTCTACATTCATAATATGTCTTGTTTTTCCATCAATTTGTAGTTTATTATTATCAATAATAGCACATAAATTACTAAGATTATAATGAGAAGCAGCCATAGCAGCTTCCCAAACACTTCCCTCTTGGTGTTCTCCGTCTCCCATCATAACATACACCTTAAGTGTATTCATAGTTTTGCATTTTAATCCAGCAGCAATGCCAACCCCAATAGACAAACCATATCCTAAGGACCCTGTTGAGATTTCTATTCCTGGTAAATTCTTATCCTTCGAAGGATGCCCTTGTAACCTACTACCAAGTTTTCTTAATGTATATAATTCTCTAACATCAAAAAAACCTTTTCGTGCTAATATTGAATATAACAAAGGACATGCATGCCCTTTAGATAAAATGAAATAATCTCTGTCTTGATTATGTGGGTTTTCTATATTTACTTTTAAATGTTTAAAATACAATGATACTAATAATTCTACTGCAGATAAACTACTTCCTGGATGTCCAGATCCAGCATTACTTATCATTGTAAGAATATCTTTCCTAACTTTAATAGCAATTTCATTTAAATTTAATAGAATATTCTTATCTTTCATATTTAGTTAATTCCCTTTCAATTTATTTTTTAATATCTATCTTAAATTAAATTAAGGCATTTTTTATTAAACTTAGAAAACTAGGAACTTGCAAACTAGCTCCTCCTATTAACCCTCCATCAATATCATTTTCTTTTAATAATTGTGTAATAGTATCACTCTTAACAGATCCTCCATATATTATTTGAATTTGACTAGCTATATTCAATCCATATTTTTCTTCGCATAATTCTCTTATGAATGCATGTACTTGTTGAGCTTGATATGGGGTAGCTGTTTTTCCAGTTCCAATGGCCCAAAGAGGTTCATATGCTAAGACTAATGAAGATATTCTAGGCAATTGTTGTGTGTTTTCTAAAGCAGTTTCAATTTGCTGTTTTATAATGCTAAAAGTTAAATCTTCTTCTCTTTCCTTTAATGATTCTCCTATGCAAACTATAGGAATAATGCTTGCATTTAAACTTGCTATTACTTTTTTATTTATATCTTGGTAAGTTTCGTGTAGGTATTCTCGACGTTCTGAATGTCCAAGTATTACATAAGAACAACCAACATTTTTTAACATTGATGTAGAAATTTCCCCTGTGAAAGCTCCATCATTTGCCCAAAAGACGTTTTGAGCTCCTAATTTAATTTTTGACCCTTTTAATATATTATTAACTGTATATAGCGCAGTAAATGATGGGCATATTACAATATTAATATTACTATTTATATTACCAATATTATTTTTTAATGTTTGTATTGTTTGTTCTGCACTTTCAATGTCCTTATTCATTTTCCAGTTTCCAACTATTAAAATATTTTTTTTCATTATAGATATCTCCTATTATTTAAGATAATTAATTATGGCTTTAGCTGCTTGTTTACCCATTCCCATAGCTTCTATAACTGTACTTCCTCCAACAATATCTCCACCAGCAAAAACACCTGGAATAGATGTCATATAATTATGATCGATTTTTACATAGCCATAATTATCAACGTTTAAATTTTTTGTTAATGATGGAAGAATGCAGTTTGGACGTAACCCAATGGCTAAAATGACCATATCTGTTTTAATTATATAATGTGAATTTTGGATATAAGTCAAAGATTTTGTTTTATTATTATAATTGACATTAACACATTTAACTGCTTTAACTTCATTCTTAGAATTTCCTATAAATCTTATCGGCATTGTTGAAGTAATAAATTCTATTCCTTCTTCTTTTGCATATTCTTTTTCTTGTTTTCTAGATGGCATATCATGTTCTGTTCTTCTATAAATTAATTTTACATTATCAGCTCCCAATCTTAATGCAGTTCTAGCTGAATCTATTGCTGTATTCCCACCGCCTATAACAACAACGTCTTTACCAATATAAACTGGAGTATCAGAAGTTTTTGGAAATTTATTTGCGTTCATTAAATTAATACGTACTAAGAATTCATTTGCACAATAAATATGTTTTAAATTTTCTCCTTCTATTCCAAGTAATATAGGTAATCCAGCACCTATACCTATAAAAATAGCTTTGTAATTTTCATCAAATAAATCTTTTATTGTTTTTGTCCTGCCTATCAAAGTGTTTAAAACTGTTTTCAATCCATAACGCTTTAAATTATTTATTTCTACATCTAAAATTTTATTTGGTAATCTAAATTCTGGAACTCCATCACGTAAAACTCCTCCAA
>JAISIG010000047.1 GCA_031262135.1 Endomicrobium sp. | reverse complement strand
ATTGGAATGAATGTTTTGTGTTTTGATTATTGTATATGTTGTTTAGAAAATTTTGTATTCCTTTGTCTTTTATTTCAAAGTAAAATGTTTGTAATTCTTTTTTGAAATTTTTAATATTTTGATCTGATATGAGTTCAGTTATTATTTCATTGTTAATATCTTCTAAATTTTCTTCTTGTATATTAAGTGTTTTGGTAAATAATTTGATTTGTGGTCTGTAAAATTCTATCCAATTACTTTTGGCATCATATTTTGGTAATGGAAAGTTATTGTAGTTATATTTAAGGTATAAGTTTTTAATTATATTTTTCATTAATTCATAAGGAAATATTTTTAAATATTTTAATGTTGGACTGTTCATTGTGTTTTCTCCTACTTCCGTAAAATATTCCTACTGTTTTTGTCGTCGTATAGTAGGATTGTAGGGAAAATTGTAGTATATTTCTTTAAAATAAGCAACCTATGGGGATATATACTAAGGTTATATCACTCTTATATAAATACACTTGACAATTAAAACAAGAGTTGCGTCTTACAATTTGATTTATTATAATTCTTTTATGAAAAATTATAGTTGTAAGTATCCTGTTACTATAAAGTTACCTAATAATGCTACTATGATAGGTCGTTGTCGTAAATGTCTTCCTTGTTTGGTGGTTAAGACTATGGAATTACGAGATCGTATATTTGTAGAGGTGTGTAATTCTCCTAGAGATACTTCTTTTTTAGTTACTCTTACTTATAATGGTGTTCATTTGTGTGATGGTAATGGATTTCCTTCTAAGGTAGGAAGTTTGTATCAACCTGATATTTCTGAATTTATTAAGAGATTGAAGGATTATTATTATTGTGATTCTTCGGATAGACGTGTCTATCCTTTTCGTTCTATAAAATATCATTATACTGCTGAATATGGTGGTAGTACAAATCGTCCTCATTATCATGTATTGTTAATTGTTCCTGGATTGTATGATATGGATGAGTATCGTAATAAGAATCGTCGGGAAGTTTTGTTGGAATTTGGATCTTTTTTGCGATCTTTGTGGTATAGGAAATATCGTCCAGAGGTTATCGAATTTAAATCTTATGCTGGTCCTATATGTCGTAAGACTAAGAGTGGTGGTTATGTTGCTACTCCTATGTCTGATGGTTTGCAATTTAATAAATATTCTTGTAATTCTTATAATGGTTATATAACTGTTGAATATCTTCGAGATCCTACAGGCAATTATCTTGCAGGTTATTTGTTAAAACATAAGATTAAACCGGAAATTACTAAACATATTAAGAAGTATAATCTTAAGCCTATGTTTTCTAAGACATCTATGAATTTTGCTAAGTCTCATTTTGATGAATGGAGGTCTTCTGGTTTTAAAGTTCCTTTTAATAAGACTTATATTTATGTTTCTGATAATTCTGTTAAACCTTATGTAAAAAATATTGGTATTAGTTCGTATTTGTATAATAAATTTAAGGTTTTAGGAAGTTTGTCGCGTTCTAAAGTAGCTGTTTATGATTTGTTGACGATCCCAGATATTCTTGATAGGATTCATCCAAATATTATTTTTTATTCTATATATGAAGCTGTTAAATATTATGTTAATACTCATATTTGTTATGGTTTGAATCCTAGAGAATATCGTGCTGGTACGGTTAAAAATCCTCGGTTGTATATGGTGGAAGATGATGTAGAGTTTAGAAGGTATGGTGGTTCTAAATTGTTATATGATAATGTAATTTATGTTCGTAGGTATATTAATGTTTTTCGTCCTAATTTGAAATCTAAGGTTGTGATGGCTAAGTATTTATCTTTACAAAATCGTGTTTCTCGTGAATTAGCTATTGATAATATCCGTCAGCGTCAATTGCGTATTGAGGAATATAAGAAAGCGCATCCAGATTATGATCCAGACGCGCTTCCTATTTATGATATTCGAGATACTCGTTCTACTTTAGAATTAGAGATTGCTGATGTTTATGATAAGGGTGAGTATATTGATGATCAGTAATCATACAATCCTCTTTTAAGTTGTTGCATCATTCTTCGAGCCCCACTTGTGTCTGGGTATTTGCATAAAGGATGTCCTTCTTTATGGCAGCAGTATTCATAATCATTTTGTATTGTATATTGAGCCCATTCCATTGCTTTGCTAATTTTTTTTTGTTTCTCGTTTTCTGATAAATTTTTGTAATAGATGTTAAGTTCAGTTTCGAATCTTTTAAGAGCTTTAAGATCTCTTGGATCTTTACATAATCTTGTATGTGAATGTGTGAATCTTTCATATGGAGTTCTTGCTGTTTCTCCTTCTTTTGTAGTCCATATAAAATCTTTATCAAATTCTACTTGTTTGTTTAATTCTTTTAATGTTTTGTCGTCGAATGGTTCAAGGCCTTCTGTCAATTCTAATCCTTTTACTATCATATTTATCTCCTTATTTCTTTAATGGCAAGTTGTTTGTCGGTAATAGTGATTCGGAAGAATCACGTAGCGTCTTTTAAGGCTTTAAGCAGAGACCCGAATGGGGAGTATTATCTACTTTGATAGATTTCAATAGATTTCAGTTTTACGGAAGTAAAAGTGTTCTATCTTAATTTTATTATTTTACTTCTATTAAACTTCTATTAAACTTCTATTAAACTTCTACTAATTCTTCGTTAGTAGATTTTACATTGTCATCTGATCCCATAACTTGGTCTAAGTCTCTTACTTTATTGTCTCTATTGTCTTTGTGGTCTCTTGTTGTAATGGTTTTATGTGCTTTATGAACATTTTTATTTGTACAACCTGTAAGGCATTGTATCATTATTATTCCGCTTACTAGCAATAATAATCCTATGATCATTTTTTGAGCTTTTATGGCCATATTGTTGCGTTTACAATCTTTGTTGCTGCAATGTTGTGTTAACATACTTCCTCCTTTGATATTAAAGTTTTAATTTGTTATTATTAATTACTCTATTATAATTTATGTATCATTGTTATTCTTCTCACCAAAATAATATTGACATAGATAATCAAAAGACCAGTTCTTAGTTGGACTGGTTTTTTGAATTTTATTCATGTTTACTTTTTTCTATATTTTGTTGTAATTTGGAAATAAGGTATAAATATTTTCTTATTTTTTGTATGTTTGTAAATTTTTTAGGATGCATGATGTAATGATTAGTACTTACCATAAGATCCCAAAGTTTTCCGCAGCTATTGGTCTGCTTTTCTGTAGCATTTAAAGCTGCGTTAAGGTAGAGTCCATCGGTTGCATATTGTATCCATAATATGTAAGCTTCTCCGCTCCAAACATCGTATGAAGTAAGCATTGTATTATAATGATCTTCGTTAGTTTTTCCTATTCCTCCTGTATAATATTTTTCATGTTTTTCTTTATAGGTTCCAGTTGAACTTAATATTTCTTTGTTAATTTTCATTACTTCGTTTTTACAAGATTGTATTATTTTTGCTATTAATTTTACATTATTCATTGTTGTTATTCTCCGAAGTAATATTTGAATTAGTATTATTATTATTAAAGTAGTATATATTGAATTCTTTTAATTCTTCAGTTAAGGTATTAAGTTTAAGTTCTTTAAATTTTTTAATATCTTCGTATTGTGATTTTTTTGTTATTAATCTTCCTCCATTTAAATTATTTTTATAGAAGTTATTGATAATTGTATAATTTATATTAAATATTAATATTATCTATAAATGTTATGGCATAATTTAGTATTACAAGTATTAATAATATTTGAATTATATTATTTGTATTTTTAAAATAGTTTGTTTTATTTTCCCCAAGAATTTAAGTTTGTTTCAATGTAACTTAATTTATTATAGCAAACAGTGTGATTTAAATAATCTAATAATCTGGTTTTTATATTTTTTTTATTTTTATTTTTAAATGCATGCATCATATTTTTTTTGATGTAGTTTTGAGATATATTATAAATTTTATTTTTTAATGTTTATGTTAATGTAAACCTGTTGTTTTTAGAATCTTCTGAATTTAGTTTGTTTAGAAGTTTAAAATTTTTGTTAATGAATTTATTAAATTAATTAATTATAATTTATTTCTGTTATTGCTAAATTTCTGTTATTGCTAAATTTTTTGTTTTGTTGAGCGAATTAAGGTTGTTCTTCTTTTTGTGTTTCTTTTGTTGGTTTATTTGGTCTTTCTCCTGTTGTGTAATATTTGTATAAATCTTCTAATGTCCAATTTTTATATTGAGATGAGTTTTCTAAAGTTAAATTGCTTATATCTTCAATTGATGAGAAATATAATGTTCTTTTAAATATTGTTTGTTTATTATCTGTCCACCATAATATTTGATGTGGTTTTGTTTTAGTGGAAACAATTTTTTTTAATAGGTTAATTATATTTTTTTTGTTGTATTGATAATTGTGGTTGCGTTTGTCTGCTAGTTCTATTATTGATGCTACTCTGATACAGTTGGTTTCTTTTGAAATTAAGATTATTTCATATAGTAAATCTAGGTTTTCTTCATTTTGTGTATTTTCTTGTGTTTCAGATTCTATGTGTCCTGCGTATAAAGAAAATTTGAATGTTGTTATCATTTTAATTAGTTCTTTTAATGATTTTTTTATAATTTTGTCTGATTTGAGATTTGTATAATTTGGATCATTAGGATTGTCTTTTAGTTCTCCGACTTTTTGAATTACTTTACCCCAGTTTATGACTGAATATCTTCTAATATTTTCCCCGTAGACTTTATCGTTTGTTGAACCAAAGAGTATCATGTTTGTTTGTTTTATTTTTATATCCTTTCCTTTAAGTTCGCTTATATATGGTCTATTATCTATCATGTTGTTTTGTTGTGGATCGTTTCCTTTTAGTTTTCCTGCTTCGTCCATGTAGAACATTGTGTACATTTCTCTGTCTGGATAGTCGAAGTTATTTTTTAATATTTGAAAACCTGCTGTTTGTGTGGATAATCCTAATTCATTGAATGTTTCTAGTATAGTGTCGCATGTGTATGATTTTCCTGTTCCTCCTGAATCATAGAATAGTAATATTGATGAAGGGTAGGTTTTATAAGTTTCTCCTTGCAGTCTTTTTATTATGAATGTTATCCAATATATTAGTTTTATTGATGATTTGGTAATTTCTGTTGGATCTATATTCCATAAAATATTTGATAAGTAGTTTTGAAATAATTGGAATGAATGTTTTGTGTTTTGATTATTGTATATGTTGTTTAGAAAATTTTGTATTCCTTTGTCTTTTATTTCAAAGTAAAATGTTTGTAATTCTTTTTTGAAATTTTTAATATTT
>JAISIG010000044.1 GCA_031262135.1 Endomicrobium sp. | reverse complement strand
TTCGCAGATATAGAATTCTTATTAGTTTTTACAACTAATATAATAGGAAAAAATAAACAACCCAAAAAAGTTAAAGCTAAACCCATAGGAACAACTTCATCTCTAAATATACGCCATAACCATGGCAACGTATATTGTGTATGCTCATCTCTAATTTTTATAAATTCTTCAACAGTACCAAAAATTCTATCTTTATATTCTCTTTCACCCAATGGCACAATATCAAATTTTAACGTTTTTTGAGATATATTAAATGATTTAAACGGTACATCAAAAGAAGAAATATACGATAAATCTGTTAATGTAGAGTTAGTATCTGCAAAAACAAACATATTAAGTAACAATAACGGTAAAATAAAAAACACTATTTTTTTCATTTAAAACCTTTTAAAAATTATTAATTCTGATCATTATACAATTCAATCTCATCACTATCCAAAGAAAACCACTTAATCAAATTCAAAATACGCTTTAACTCATTTTCACTTATTTTCATTTTATTTAACATGTTTATACTCTTTTTATACACTCCAATTAAACACAATTTAACAATTACAACAAGAATTACAAATACTATCACAATCATTACATACTACATTACTCATACAATTATTATTACCACTAGAATTATTACTATCTATATATTTAACACTCTCACAACATCTATAAATACGTTTTTTACCATTAACATCTTCACAAATAATCATACACCTAGTTTTTCTCAAACCATTTACAAAATTTCTATCATCATTAATAACAGAACTACAACAATTACTTCGATTTTCACAACAGGCATCAGCAAATTGCATAAAAACTGGAAATATCATCGCCAACAACATTACAACAAGTAATACTTTTTTATACACTTTCAACATTTTTTTGACTCCACAATATTATTTTTTTAAATAACAAGTACACTACATTCACTTACAAATACATCCTTAAAAAACCCATTACAGTATACTCATTATCATAAAAATTCTTAATACATAAATCACACTCTAAATCACTATTTTTTCTTAAAACATGACACTTTAAATAAGCACGCGCATCTGGATCATATAAAGCACATAACCAATGAAAATTGCCTAATATATATTCAGGGACTTCCGCTTTATCAATTGTCAATCTAAAAAACAATTTTTCCTTCATAGCCCTAAAATATTCTTCACCTTTAACTTTTTGATTACTTACAAAAAAATCATGCCAAAATTTATCTTTAAGTTTATAATTAAATTTACCATCAGTATCATCTACATTAAGTACAATCTGAGTATAAAACGGAGCTACTGTTGTACATACAGGCCTTGGGGTTCTAGTCCTTTGACTATTACCACAAAACAATGCAAAAGAAAGCGTATTTAAAAACATTAAACAACTCAAAATATAAATTAATTTACTTTTCATACTATCTTCATCTCTTAATTAAAATAAAACACAATAACACTTAATACATTTTTTATTATTTATTACATTCTTCTAATCTTCCATCTACACTACACTATCCTATAATAGTTGATACAATTATCATAACAGATGCAATAGGAGGCATAGCATAGATTGTCCAAAATATTCCTCTACCAATTCTATCACACAGTGATAATCGATGATTGAATTCTAGATCTGAATCTTCTATTTCTTCTTCTTCTTCATTTGTCACTGATTCTATATTTATTTCTTGTTCTACAGTAGGATTTGGATCCGTTTGTGTTTCTTGTTCTACAGTAGGATTTAAAGTTGGTTCTGGAGAAACTGTTACACTTTCTACATAATGACGTCTAAAATTCGTAACTGGTAATGGAATTGCTGTATATCGCCCAGTTACAGGATGACGTCTACAAATAGGTTTTACATCTATATTTGGTGCTATATTTCTATTCCAGTCCCCATCCCTATGAGTCTGATATCTAACATTTGCCGGAGCAGCTGGATTTTGTTTATTCGGAGTAGCATCTGCTACTACTGCTGAGCCAGTAAAATTACATCTAGGAAGTACAGCAAAAGAAAACGTATTTAAAAACATCAAACAACTCAAAATACAAATTAATTTACTTTTCATACTATCTTCCTCTCTTAATTAAAATAAAACACAATAACACTTAATACATTTTTTATTACTTATTACATTCTTCTAATCTTCCATCTATATCAATTTTTAAATCCATAAAATTGAGGCAACAATACTTTACCTTTATCTTTAACAAGCACATTTATTAAACTATTATTCCTATTAATATTCTTAACCAAAGGACGATTAATCACATCAAAAGAAGCAAAAATACCAATATCATTATCATCAACAAAAGATTGAACTCCACTATTAATAATAATTGTATTCTTGACAATATTATTTCCACAAATAACTTGTTTACCTCCAGATTTAATACATTCATTTCTAACAATAACACCTTTGCCTACATTTTCTGTACATTGAGCATGTAAAATACCACAATAAAATAATAACAAACTAAAAAAACATAAAAAACTACTACTTAACCATTTATATCTAGATACACACATAGTATATTCTCCAAATTACTAATATACACTTTTTATGAACTTCTTTCTTCTTTTTTTTGTTTACCAAAATTATGACAAACCCTAAATTGAAAAATACTTTTATATTTTTTATCTTTCATATTACAATTACCATTATACTTAAACAATACTCTATTTACAGGATTATTAACTGCATTATATCCACAATTAAAATCTTAATTATTACCTTTTTTTCATACATCAAATCAAAACTTCCTACTTTTTCTTCCTCATCTTCATCACTCTTTTTCTTATTATCAACATTAACTGGCTCTTGATGCTGTTTTCTTTCATTAACACGTGGCTGAGCCTCAACTTGATTATTTAAATTGTTATTTGGCACTCTACAAGGCTCTTGATGCTGTTTTCTTTCATTAACACGTGGCTGAGCCTCAACTTAATTATTTAAATTGT
The DNA here is from genome assembly GCA_031262135.1 of Endomicrobium sp. GTDB lineage: Bacteria > Elusimicrobiota > Endomicrobiia > Endomicrobiales > Endomicrobiaceae > Endomicrobiellum. The sequence goes on along the minus strand of JAISIG010000044.1, from coordinate 2,214 downwards.
TATTTGGCACTCTACCTCGTAGAGCACCAACCCCAAAACTCATTAACACAATACCAATCATAGAACCCATAACATAACTAAACATTAAAAAATTTACGAATAATACTGTATTATCAAAAAAAATTTGCTTCTTACAAGAAACATTTAAACTTTCAACTACAGATTTAATAATATCATTATTTTCAATTTTTTCTTGTAATAAAGTTTCATTATATAAATTACAATTATGTTGATAATTAAATGTACTAGTAAAATTTTCAGAAATACGTTCTACCTTTCTTTCTATTATTTCATCCACAGCATATACTGGAATCACCATCAGAAACGATATTACAAAAACTAAAAATTTATTATACATTTTCATTTAATTTTACCAACCAATATTTAAAATTTTAAACATTACACAATTAAAACTAAATAAAAAAAATTCAATTTTCCTTAACAACATAAAAACATCAACTATTAATCAAGATAATAAACAACCATAAGATTTAGTCATAATACAATTTTTACTTCTCCACATTTCACCCAAAAATTTATCATAATTACACTTTCGCACTAAAATAAACATATTATTATTATTATAATTTTTAGGAACATCTACAACAGATACACACTTTGACATAATATATGGACGAGATACAACTATAGACAACGGACTCTTTAATATATTCATCTTAAACCAACACCATAATACTGAACACATAGAACATACTCCCAAAAATATAAATTTTTTTACTAAATAAAAAGAAAGAATTTTGGAAGCTAACAACGCCTCACGCTGTGCTTTTAACTGCGCTTTTAATCTAATAGCATCTTCATCAGTTTCATAATTCATGCCCACAATTTCATCATCTGACTCAAATCTACAACAAGGAGCTCCCTGTGCCAAAATATCATCCAATACTTCTCGCAAATACCGAGCGTTTTCTTCCAAACCAACAACACGAACAGCATTCATACAAAAAGCAGAACCATTTAATAAACAAACCAATAATATAGCAATAAATTTTCTCATAAATACCTCAATATAAAAAATATATTAAATTATTTTCTTTTAAGTTTAACCTCATTTAACTACTATTTATTGAAGACTTAATATATATACTTGCTATATTATATTAAGAATTCAAAACATAAATACCAATCCAATAAAAAACTATATAACTAAAAGAAAACAAACTTGACATTTATATTAAATTTATTATACATTTACATTATTCAGATTAGTTTTTATCTGACAATGTGGAATAAATAGTTTGACTGTACTATCCACGACTCTTTGACATTCGACAAGATTCGAATGGAGGGAGAAAACAGAAAGAAACGAACTAAAACATGATTACAATCTGGCTACAAACATAAAAAGCCCCCCTTCCCCCCCAACTTCGCTTCACCCTTTATTACCTTGAATCAACTAAGAAAAGAACAGAGAAAATATAGTAAAAAGAGAAAAGAAAAGAACTATTGTAAATTACAATAGTTCTTTTCTTTTGTCAAGTTTATTCACGTAACAACTTCTATGCTTTAATCATAAAAGATACGAATATTAAAACGAGTTAAATCTTGCGGTGTTAAATTATAATGAAATGTATCCAAATAAAATCTTCTAAGAACATGTAAATACATACCACCATCATCTACACAATGACAATAATCTTCCGGACTAAAAAAAACATTTATAAATTTGCCATTACTTAAAGGAACCTTATGATGAACATGTATTTGTTGAAATGGATCATCCACTACTCTATTATTATCTGCTAAATATTGACCATAATTCATAATCTCTAAATCATTCATATCAATACCATGTTCAGGAAAACTAGGACAACTAGATAACATTTCTATAAATTTAGGTCTTCTATCCTCATATTTTTTAGCTTTAAGAACAAAAAGTTCACCTTTACGACGAGGAACAGACAATGACTCAGGATGATCTACAGTAGTAACTTCATCAACAGATAAAGGTTGAACTGAAGGAGCACTTTTTGCTTTTTTTTTCGTAATTCCATTACTATGAGTTTTTACACTATGACGAACAATCTTTGTCCTTGCCCTATGAACACTTCTACTTCTACTTCTATATCTACCTTTCGCAGATATAGAATTCTTATTAGTTTTTACAACTAATATAATAGGAAAAAATAAACAACCCAAAAAAGTTAAAGCTAAACCCATAGGAACAACTTCATCTCTAAATATACGCCATAA
>JAISIG010000037.1 GCA_031262135.1 Endomicrobium sp. | reverse complement strand
CTAGATGCCATTATTGTTACTCTATCACCTAAATGAGAAATATTATTTTGATCATGAACGGTAAACTTCCTATTTTTATGTAAAACACGTTTATATAATGTATGTCTGTAAGTTTTTATGACAGATACTATTCTTGTTTTATTATTTTTATCACTAATTACAACCCCATTAAATATTCTACGTTTTCCACGTTGTTGTATTACCTTGCATTCTTGATCTTTCATGTTAATCTTTTTTTTGTTCATTTTAACCCTTTCTTCAACAAATGATATGTATGATCAGTTAGTATTACATCTGTTTTAAATATGTTTTAATTCTTGCTATTGTCTTTCTAAGGTTTTTTATATAAAGAGGATTTTTTAATGGGACAACAGCATGATACATTTTTAACTTAGCTAGTTGCTCATTTAAATTTTTTACTTTGAGTTTGATATCAGTTCTATTCAAGGTTTTTATTTCATTTATTATGTTTCTATTTTTCATAGTATAGTAAATCTACCTTTAGATAATATAATCTCGTATTAGGATTTTAGTATGAATTGGAAGTTTATTAGATGCCAACCGTAATGCCTTCTTTGCTTCATTTGCATGAATTCCTTCTATCTCAAAAAGAATACGACCTGGTTTCACTACAGCAACCCAATACTGTACATCTCCCTTGCCTTTCCCCATTCTAGTTTCAGCCGGTTTTTTAGTAATTGGTTTATCTGGAAAGATTCTAATCCATATTTTCCCGCCCTTTTTAATAAACTTTGATAATGTAATACGTGCAGCTTCAATTTGATTACTTTTCATCCATACTGGCTCTAGTGCCTGTAATCCATAACTTCCAAAAACTAAATAATTACCACTTGTTGCTTTGCCTTTAAGTCTACCTCTATGCATCTTCTTATATTTAGTTTTTTTTGGCATTAATAACATTTATACCCTCTATAGCAAAATTAGTTTTTATTACTCTTTGTTGATTTGCTGTTATTATTTCTTTTTGCTTCATTAAATAATTCATGTAACGATTTTTTCATAAATAACTCACCTTTAAAAATCCATACCTTTACACCTATTTTTCCCATTGTCGTTTTAGCTTCTGAGAAACCATAGTCAATATTTGCACGAAATGTTTGTAATGGAATCCTACCAGATTTAACCCATTCACTTCTAGCTATCTCTGCTCCTCCAATTCTTCCAGAAAGCATAACTTTAATACCTTTTGCTTTTCCTATATTTATTGCTTTTTCAATTGCTTTTTTTATTACACGTCTAAATGCCATTTGTTTCTCTAACTGAAATGATATATTTTCAGATACAAGCTGTGCATCTATTTCAGGATGTTTAACCTCTAAAACATTTAAAAATGTTTTTTTCTTGGTTATAGATTCGATTTGGATTTTTAACTGCTCAATCCCTTGTCCACCTTTACCAATAACAATTCCAGGCCTAGCAGTACATATTCCTATTCTTAAGTAGTTTCCAGGACGCTCAATAATAATCTTAGATATTAAAGCCAGTTTTAGTTTTTTGTTTTTTATGTATTGTCTTATTTTATAATCTTCTTCTATAAAATCTGGCATCTTTTTCAAATTAAACCATTTAGATACCCAATCTTCAATATATCCTAAACGAATACCTTTAGGATGGATTTTATGTCCCATTTAATTTATATTTCACTCCTATTAGTCAGTCTCCTATATCTATATATTCTATTTTTATATTTATTGATTAAGTCGTTTTATGTTTACTTATCTATAATTTTTTCTATAACCAATGTAATATGTACTGTTCTTTTTTTGATTGGCATGGCTCTTCCTCTTGGGCCTGCTACAAACCTTTTTAATGTTGGACCTTGTCCAACCCAAGCTTCTTTTAAAATAAAGTTAGAAGCATCACAACTATTATGCAAATATCCAATATTGGCTAGAGCATTCTTTAACATTTTATTTAATATAGTGGTTATGGCCATAGATTTATTAATAAACGATAATACTCCAAATACTTTATCTAACTTTTTCCTTCTAATTAAAGTAAGAATTTGATTAGCTTTTCTTGGAGTGTATCTAATATACTTCATAGTAATCTTGGACTTCATATTTATATATTCCCTTTTCTTATTTGTATTAAAAACTATGTAAGAGATGAATCATGTTTAGACATACCACCATGTCCTTTAAATAATCTTGTTGGTGAAAACTCTCCAAGTTTATGTCCAACCATATGTTCAGAAATGAAGACGTTAAAAAATTTCTTACCATTATGAACAGCTATAGTGCGACCAACAAATTCTGGTGTAATAATACAAGCCCTTGCCCATGTCTTAATAATTTTATTATTATTTTTCTGTAGCTTCTTTAGTAGTTTTACGTCTATATATGGTCCTTTCTTAACTGAACGACTCATTTTAAATTATTTTCTCCCTTTAACATATCGTTTATTAACTATTACCCAATTAAAATTATTTCTATTTCTTGTTTTCAATCCTTTTGCTGGTTGATTCCATGGACTTCTAGGTTGATTATTTCCTTTAGATTTGCCACGTCCTCCACCATGAGGATGATCAACAGCATTCATTGCTGTTCCACGAACATGAGGCTTTCTACCATAATGTCGAATTCTTCCTGCAGATCCAAAAACAATATTAGCATGATCAACATTCCCAACCTGCCCAATGGTAGCATAGCAATTTAAATTTATTAACCTGATTTCACCAGATGGCATCCTAATATGAGCATACTTATTTTCTTTAGCTAAAAGCTGTGCTACTGTCCCAGCAGAACGAACCAGTTGCCCTCCCTTTCCAACTAGTAACTCTACGTTATGAATAAAAGATCCAACAGGTATATTTTTAATAGGCAATGAATTGCCATTCTTAATTTCTGCTGATGGTCCGGACATTAATGAATCTCCAACCTTTACTCCAATTGGTTGCATTATGTATCTTTTTTCACCATCAGAATATTGAAGCAGCAATATTCTACATGAACGATTAGGGTCATATTCAACGGCCATAACTTTTGCTGGAATACCATGTTTATTTCTTTTAAAATCAATAATTCTATATAACCTTTTATGGGCACCACCTCTGAATCGTACCGTTATTCTGCCAGTATTATTGCGTCCACCAGTTTTTTTTATTATTTTGCTTAATGATTTTTCAGGAGATTTTTTTGTAATATCTGAGAAGACTGAAACCGACATCTTCCTTCTTGACTGTGTATAAGGTTTAAATGTTTTAATTGCCATAAATTCACACTCCGTTCTATCAAAAACTACATAAAAAAGATAGGAAATTGAGAACTTTTAACTAACTAACTAACTAACGTATTAATGTTAATTCATTATTATCTATAGTAATTTTTTGGTCTCTCTTAAGTTTAACTATAGCTTTTTTCCAATCATTGGTATACCCAAATTTAGAAGATATATTTTTTCTTTTCTTTTTTCCTATATAATTTAATGTTTGTATTTTTGTAACTTTAATTTTAAATAGTGTTTCTAATGCATATTTTATTTGATTTTTATTAACATTTTTATTAACCATAAAAGTATATTTATTATGTTTTTCTTGTAACTTAATAGCTTTTGGTGTAATCACAGGTTTACTAATAACATTT
>JAISIG010000015.1 GCA_031262135.1 Endomicrobium sp. | reverse complement strand
ATATTTACTTCAAAATGATTTTCTTATGTAATTTTATTTATAACTTAAAAAGAAAGACATGTTGTTATATTTTATTAATTTTATTTTTAATATCCAATTATTGTTTTGCTTCTTGTTCTCCTATAGTGGTGAATAAAATAAGTAAAATATTATATTTGAAATCTAGCTTTCAACAACAAAATTATATTAAAAATCCAAAATTTTCAAGATATCAAAAAAGATATTTTTTTATATTGCCACATTATGATGTTTTTGGATATATAAAAAAAGAAAGAATAAAAAAATCTCCATTACAAGATTTTGTTGGTTTAAATTGCAATTTATTTAAAGACTTAGTATTTACAAACCACGCTGCATTTTTAAAAAAGCTTAAAATTATTGTATTTGTAGATGTATCTAATTACCGTAATCGTAATATTGAGTTAAAGACAGTATTGTATTTTATGTGACTGTAAAATAAGACTATCTACTAGATATATTTTTAGTTCTTACGAAAATTAAAAGCTATGGTGTAAAAATTTCAAATACATATTTGAATTTATAATTGTGGAAATTTTAATTTATTTTGATTAATAAAAGCCTTTAAAGTGTTTTCTAATAGCATTGTTATTGTCATAGTACCAACTCCTCCTGGAACTGGAGATATAGCTACATTTTTAGTTTTTACATAGTCTAAATCTACATCTCCACAAATGCCATGTTGGGTTCTATTAATTCCAACATCGATTATAACAACCCCTTTTTTCAGACTATATTTGTTACTTAAAAAATTTGGAATTCCAATAGCAATTATTATAATATCTGCAATAGCTGTAAGTTGTTTTAAATTAACTGTCTTGGAATGAGCCATAATAACTGTTGCATTTTTTGCAAGCATAAGCATAGCTATGGGTTTACCAACAAGATTCGATCTTCCAATAACAAGAACTAATTTTTTATTAACTTCTATATTATAATATTGCAACAGTTTCATAATACCTAGAGGCGTACAAGGAACCAAAAGATTACTTTTAAGAATATCTTCCCAGGATTTTAATAAGCTAAATCTTCCATAACTTAGAGGATGCAATCCATCAACATCTTTATTAGGATTTATTGTATTAATGCAATTATTAGTTAGTGAATGTTGTGGTAATGGCAATTGCAAGAGAATTCCATTAATGTTTGAATTATTATTTAGATCATTAATTAAATTAATGATATCACGCTCTGTAGCGTTAGTTGAAAGATTGTAATGATAAGACTTAATTCCTACTTCATGACAAGCTTTTATTTTTGATTGAATATAGATTTGACTAGCTGGATTTTCCCCTATTAATACAGTAGCCAATGCTGGATTTTGATTCGTTGTTTTAGTAATTATTTTGATTTTTTCTGTTATTGTTTTTTTAATGTTTTTTGCCAATTCTCTCCCATTAAGCATTTCCATAAATTTTTGTTGCTCCTTATTGTATGTATATTTCTATTTGTTATAATTATAACTTTTTTGTATACTAAATGTTTTGACTGAAGTTTTTTTAGGAGGGGTCGCATAGTTTGGTTTAGTGCGCCGGTTTGCTAAACTGGTGTATAGATTATAAAGTCTGTACCGAGAGTTCAAATCTCTCCCCCTCCGTTCAAAAATTAGGTCAAAATAGAACACTATAATAGTAAATCTCTTGATTTATAATAATATATAATATGTTAACTTTGATAATCAAATTGGTTCACTAATATTTTTTTTATTTTTTTTGATATTATTTTAGTACAATACGTTTTGAATAAAATATATGTTTAGAAGATATAGGGGTATATAAAATTATGTGCTGTAATGATAACTATGAACTTAATGAAATTAAAAATATGAAAAAAGTAGAAAAAGGGCCAAAGAATGGGCCTGCTGCTATTCCAGAACATGGTGCATGGGTTAAAGCTACACAAATTCAAGATATATCTGGCCTGACACATGGTATTGGATGGTGCGCTCCTCAACAAGGTGCATGTAAACTTACAATAAATGTAAAATGCGGGATTATAAAAGAAGCCTTGATTGAAACTGTAGGATGTAGTGGAATGACTCATTCTGCTGCTATGGCGGCAGAGATTTTATGCGGAAAAACTATATTAGAAGCTTTAAATTCAGATTTAGTTTGTGATGCAATAAATACTGCTATGAGAGAACTATTTCTTCAAATTATTTATGGAAGGACACAAACTGCTTTTTCTAAAGGAGGCTTACCGATTGGGGCTTGTAGAGAGGATTTAGGGAAAAGCCTTCGTTCTCAATTAGGAACAATATATAGTACCGAAGTAAAAGGAGTGCGTTATTTAGAAATAGCCGAAGGCTATATATTAAAATTAGGGTTAGATCAACAAAATGAAGTAATAGGATATCAGTTTATTAATCTTGGGAAAATGATGGATGATATAAAAAATGGAGTATCCCATAAAGAAGCTTTTGAAAATAATATAGGAACATATGGTAGATTTCATGAAGCTGTCACACAAATAGATCCAAGAAAAGAATAAAAGGAGAAAAGTTTGTGCTAGCAAAATTTGAAAATTATGATCAAAGAATAAAGAAGATAAATAATACATTGCAACAATATGGAATTGCAACATTAGAAGAAGCAAAAAATATTTGCCTTGAGAATGCAATTGATATAAATAAGATTGTCAAATCTATTCAACAGATTGCTTTTGATGATGCTATTTGGGCTTATACCGTAGGGGCAGCCATAGCTATTAAGAATAATTTACATAATGCCTCGCAAATTGCTAAAGTTTTAGGGATTGGATTGCAAGCATTTTGTCTTCCAGGGTCAGTGGCTGAACAGCGTCATATAGGAATAGGACATGGAAATCTAGCCTCTATGTTATTAACAGAAAAAACACAATGTTTTTGCTTTTTAGCTGGGCATGAGAGTTTTGCAGCTGCAGGAGGGGCTTTAGGTATAGCAAAAGCAGCTAATAAAGTAAGGACTATCCCTCTTAAGGTTATATTAAATGGTTTAGGTAAAGATGCTGCTTATATTATTAGTAGAATTAATGGTTTTACATACGTAGAAACTCAATATGATCAATTAACAGGAAAATTAAATATACTTAAAAAAAATGATTTTTCAGAAAATACAATTAATTCAACAGTAAAAGTTTATGGAGCAGACGATGTAAATGAAGGAGTTGCTATTATGATTAATGAGAATGTAGATATCTCAATTACTGGAAATTCTACAAATCCAACTAGATTTCAACATCCTGTTGCTGGGACATATAAAAAATGGACTTATGAAAATAATAAAAACTATTTTTCTGTAGCTTCTGGTGGAGGCACTGGCAGAACATTGCATCCAGATAATATAGGATCAGGCCCTGCTTCTTATGGAATGACAGATATAATGGGGCGTATGCATAGCGATGTTCAGTTTGCAGGATCATCCTCTGTTCCTGCTCACGTAGAAATGATGGGATTTATAGGTATGGGAAATAATCCTATTGTTGGAGCTACTGTTGCAATTTCTGTTGCTATAGAGGAAAATACTAGGTAAGAAATATTTTTTCTTTATCTTTTATTTTATGTATATATATTATATACTGATAGATATGTAAGTTTTTATTAATAAGGAGGAATTCATAAAAATTTTATGACAGTTCGCTTAAGATTGCAAAGAACAGGAAAATTGAAACGACCTTATTATAAAGTTGTAGCAATTGATAAAAGAAAACAAAGAGATGGGAAACCTATAGAAGTACTTGGGAATTATGATCCAATGATTAAAAATAATTGTTTAATGATAAATGATCAAAGATTTACTTATTGGATTAAAGTAGGAGCAACAGTTTCAAAAAGATTAAATGATATAATATCTAGAAAAAAAAATGAAAATCAATAGGAAGATAGAGGAGAAAGAAGATGAAAGAATTAGTTCTTTTAATAGCGAAAGCTTTAGTAGATCATCCAGATAAAGTAGAAGTACAAGAAGTCAATGGTGAAAGAACGACAGTCCTTGAACTGAAAGTAGATGATGCAGATAAAGGGAAGATCATTGGTAAGGAAGGTAGAATTATCAAAGCAATAAGAGTGATAATTAATTCTGCTTCAGCTAAACTTGATAAAAGGGCAACTATTGAAGTTGTAGAATAAAATTAAAAGTAATCTAGAAAGATTATTCGTAAAGAGAAGGATAATATAAACTAAAAATGAATTATTCTTATAATAGTCATCATAGTATAGTTATGAATATTATTGGCTTTAGAGTTTTTAATCACGAAGGAGATTATATAGGGATTGTCAAAAATGTTATTAAATCTAAAACATATGAAAATATATTAAATATTAAAAGTGACGATAAAGAAGTAATTATTCCAGTTTTATATAGTCAAAGGCTTTATGTTAATTATATACAAAGGAAGCTCTTTATTATTTTTCATGAAGAGTATAGCCATTCGATATATATAGATAATAACTGTAATGATTACATTGTTAATTATTATTATTATTTATATGAAAATTGATATTGTAACATTGTTTCCTAAAATATTTAATGAGTTTTTAAATAAAGGATTATTAAGTAAAGCTATAGAAAAACAAATTATTTCAATTAATCTAGTAAATGTAAGAGTTTTTGCTAAAGATAATAGAGTTGATGATAGACCTTTTGGCGGTGGTGTTGGCATGGTTATTAAACCTGAGCCTTTATATGAAGCTATTAAAAGCACAGGGGTAAAAAGAAAAAATGCATCATATAAATATTGTTATAATAAACCTTATGTAATTTATATGACCCCACAGGGATCTCTTTTAAATAATAATATTATACTGGATTTAACCAAGTTTAAACATTTAGTTATTGTTTGCGGACATTATGAAGGAATAGATGAACGTGTTTTAAATTATATCGATAAAGAAATTTCTATTGGGGATTATGTGTTGAGTGGTGGGGAAATTCCAGCTATGGCACTTGTTGATGCTACCGTTAGAATGTTGCCTGGTGTTCTAAATCCAAAATCTATTATAAATGACTCTTTTTTTTGCAATTTACTTGATTTCCCTAATTATACAAGGCCAGCTGTTTTTAGAGGATATACAGTCCCAAAGGTGTTATTGTCAGGAAATCATAAAGAAATTCAAAAATGGCGTGATAAGCAAGCTTATATAAAAACTAAAACTAGAAGGCCAGATTTATTACTACAAAAGTAATTTATTTTAGGATTTATCTTGTTTGATATAATATGTCTATATATTTTTAAAGGAATAAAAAGTGTTATCATTAAACGAAATACAAGATATAGTTAATATAAAAAAAGATTTTAAAATACACTTTCAAGTAGGAGATCAAATTAAAGTATATTTTAAACTATTTGAAGATAATAAGGAAAAATTGCAAATATTTGATGGAATAGTAATACGTATAAGAGGGACGCAACTATCTAAAACTTTTACTGTTCGTAAAATATCCTTTGGAATAGGTGTAGAAAAAATTTTCCCATTATATTCTCCTTGCATAAGTAAAATCGAAATAATAAGATATGGGAAGATTCGTCGAGCTAAATTGTATTATTTAAGAAAACTTACAGGAAAAGCAGCAAGAATTATAGAGGATTCTTCAAAAATCAGTAATAAAAGAATGAAGAAATAGAAATTTGTTAAAAATATATATGGAGATGATCAAACTGTATGTTAGATATATTTTTTGAAAGGAAAAGTATTAGAGATTTTACAAGCGAAGAAGTTAAAGAAAGTGACTTAAATTATATATTACAAGCTGCTATGGCTTCACCAACAGCAATGAATACTAAATGTTATAGTTTTTTAGTTATAAGAAATAAAACTATGCACAAAAAAATTGCTATGATTCATAAATCTGCACAGATGATTTTAACAGCACCATTAGCTATATTAGTACTTGGAGATAGTAACCTTGCATATGAAGGGTATTTACCACAGGATTGTGCTGCTTCAACTCAAAATATATTGCTTGCAGCAACAGC
>JAISIG010000007.1 GCA_031262135.1 Endomicrobium sp. | reverse complement strand
ATGATTATTTTAAAATAAAGATACTAATAAATGATATTGTTCAATATTGTTCTCCAGGACAATTCTTTATGTTTAACATTCCAGGAAACTTTTTACGTAGGCCTTTTAGTATACATGATGTTAATCTAACAGAATCAAGTATAAGTTTCTTATATAAAATTGTTGGCAAAGGCACAAAGGCCTTATCTCAAATGAAGCCAGGAACTACAATCCAGTTACTTGGCCCCTTAGGTAATGGATATAAATTAAACAACATTAAGAAAAAGTATAAAAATTATCATAAAATCATTATAGCTGGTGGATCTGGAATAGCATCTATGTACTTTCTTGCAGCAAAATTAAATTCCATTGGAACTTTATATTATGGAGTGTATTCAAAAAAAGATTTAATATGCCTTGATCAATTCAATCAGATAAAATGGAAAATTGTTGTTGCAAGTGAAGATGGTACTATAGGCCATCAAGGATCTATTGTAAACGTTGTAGAAAATGTACTTAAAAAAAATGATATTATATTTGCATGTGGGCCATATCAAATGCTAAAGACATTACAAGATATCCTTTATAAAAAACATATTCATGGATTTTTGTCACTTGAATCAATCATGGCTTGTGGGACTGGGATTTGTCAAGGATGTACTACAATTATACATAATACACCGCAAAAAATATGTACAGATGGACCAATATTTGAAATTTAAATAAGTGAGATTATATTGCAAACATGTCAGATCTTTCTGTTGATTTAATAGGAGTGAAATTTAGTAATCCAATATTAACAGCTTCAGGAACCTTTGGATACGGATACGAAGTAGAAGATTTAATTCAATTAGAACAATTAGGTGGTATAGTTACCAAGACAATTACTTCATCCCCAAGTCATGGAAATAAACAACCCAGGATTAGCGAAAGTAAATTTGGAATTATCAATAGTATAGGATTACAAAATGTAGGGATTCAAGTATTTATAAAACAGATTTTACATAAACTACTTAAATTTAATGTTCCACTAATAGTAAGCATTGCTGGGTCCTCTGTTGAAGAATATATTTTTTTAGCTAAAATATTAAATAAACAAGAGGGAATCTCAGCTATTGAACTAAATTTATCCTGTCCAAACTTACATAATGAAATTATTTGTAACGACATATGCATGATGAAAAAAATTATTTATAATGTGAAAACAATATCAAATATTCCAGTCATTGCTAAATTAAGTCCTTTAATAAGTAATATTACTAAAATTGCTTTGATAGCTCAAAATTCTGGAGCTGACTGTCTTACTATAGCAAATACTTATCCAGCTATGACGATAGATGTAAAAAACTTAAAGAACAAAATATCTATCCTGAAAGGAGGATTATCAGGGCCATGTATTAAACCAATTACTCTAAGATGTGTTTATGAAGTCTATAGACACAATAATATTAAGATACCTATCATAGGATGTGGTGGTATTATGAATGGTACTGATGTAATTGAGTTTATATTAGCCGGAGCAACTGCTGTTAGTATTGGCAGTGCAAGTTTAATTACTCCCTTAAATTTAATTAAAATTATCAATGAAACTAAAAATATATTAATAAAAAATAAAATACATTCAATAAAACAATTAATTGGAAAGATTTCATATTAGTATGAAACCAAAAAAAGGATTTTAAGTGAAGAAAATTATTTTAGCTTTAGACATTTCTGACATATATCAAGCTAAACGAATTGTAAATCAGACATATCAATATGTTGATATTTACAAAATTGGCCCAGGATTATTTATAGAATATGGAAGATCAATAATAGATTATATTATAGGTATTAATAAAAAAATTTTTTTAGATCTCAAATTGTATGATATTCCAATTACTGTACAACGTGCGGTAAAAGCTGCATATAATCTTGGAGTATTTAGTTTAACAATACATGCAAGTGGTGGTGAAAAAATGATGAAGGCTGTTACTTCTGTGGTCAATAGACCTAAAATATGGGCTGTAACTATTTTAACAAGCGAGGCAACTAGTACAGAGAAAGTTCTTCAAATGGTAAAAATAGCAAACTCTTGTGATGTTGATGGAGTGATATCATCACCTTTAGAAATAGAATCAATAAAAAAACAATACGGAAAAACTTTTAATGTAATAACCCCAGGGATACGATTACAAAATCAAGACAATGATGATCAGTTGAGAGTTTCAACTCCAATTAATGCAATAAAAAAAGGTGCTGATTTTATAGTTATTGGAAGAACCATATTAAAAGATAAAAATCCTATTGAAACTCTAAAAAAAATATATGAAGATATACAAAATCTTACTTAAATTTAACTATATATTATTAAATAAATAATATAAATAAATATTATAGGTTTGGTCAAAATGTATGCTACAAGAAGATAGATTTAAAAAATTATTCAAACAACATAAAGCATTATTAAATGGACATTTTCAGCTATCTAGTGGACTTCATTCTAATACTTACTTTCAGTCAGCTTTGATTTTACAATATCCTATACAAGCACAAAAACTTGCATTAGAATTAACGAAAAAAATAAAATATAGTGACATAAAAGTTGATGTAGTTATATCACCTGCAATTGGTGGAATCATTATAGGATATTTAGTTGGAACCATGTTAAATGCACGTTCTATTTTTACTGAGAGGATAAATGGCAATGTTAGTTTACGTAGGGGCTTCAAGGTATATGATAATGAAAAAGTGTTAATAGTAGAAGATGTTATAACAACTGGCTTATCTACAAAAGAAGTTATTAAATGTATTAATAAAACAAAAGCAAGAGTAGTTGCTATTGCAGCAATTGTAGATAGACAGATAAAAAATATGAAATTTGACAAATATAATCTTCCAATATTTACACTTTTAAATTTACAAGTAAAAAGTTATACACAAAGTAGCTGTCCGATGTGTCTTAAAAAGCTAGCAATTACAAAACCTGGAAGTAGAGAAAGAGAAAAATAAATTTTGTCAATATTGTCTAGGAGGAATAATTAATAAATATTATGGTGTCATCTGTGATGTATAAGAATGCTGGAGTTGATATTGCTGCTGGAGACGAATTAGTATATAGAATCAAAAAAAATTTTCATAGTATAGGCGGTTTTGGAGGTATATTTAACATAAAAGATTCTAAATATAGCTTAGTAAGTTCAACTGATGGAGTAGGAACTAAACTAAAATTAGCTTTTTTGTTAAATAAACATGATACTATTGGAATAGACTTAGTTGCTATGAATGTTAATGATATCATTTGTTTAGGGGCAAAACCACTTTTCTTTTTAGATTATTTTTCGTGTGGGAAACTTAATATTAATTTAGCGGAACAGGTTATAAATGGGATAGCTTTAGGTTGTAAGCTAGCCAATATACAGCTCATTGGCGGAGAAACAGCAGAGATGCCTGGTTTTTATAAAAATGGAGAATATGATTTAGCTGGGTTTACTGTTGGAATTATAGAGAAAAATAATATAATCAATGGAAATGAAATTAAAAATGGTGATATTGTAATTGGACTTGCATCTAGTGGGCCACACTCAAATGGGTATTCTATGATTAGATCAATTCTATCTGAAGATGAAATCAAACAGTATAGGAATCAATTACTTGTACCAACAACAATTTATGTTAATCCTGTGTTACATATAATTCAAAAATTTAATAAAGAAATAAAGAAGGTTGTTGGTATTGCACATATCACAGGTGGTAGTTTTAAAAATAAAATTAAAAGAATATTACCAAATAATGTTTCTGTGGTTATTGATAAAAATTCATGGGAAATTCCGGAAATTTTTTCTTTACTACAAAGAAAGGGAAATATTATAGATGAAGATATGTACAAAGTTTTTAATATGGGAATAGGTATGGTTATAATAGCACAAGCAAATATAGTAGACAAAGTTATATCTAGCCTTAAATTATTATCTTTTAATGCAAACATAATAGGCCATATTGAAAAAGGGGATAGAAACGTTAAAATTTTATGATAACTATTGCTATTTTCGTATCTGGTTCTGGATCAAATATGGTAGAAATAATAAATGCTACTAAGCATGGGATTTTGAAAAATTTAGCAAGAGTTACTTTGGTCATTTCTAATAATCAAAGTGCTCGTGCTATTGCAAAAGCACAAGCATATAATATAAAAACAATATGTATAAAACGATCTGAATTTAATAATGAAAATGATTTTAATAAAAAAATATTAAAATTATTAGTAAAAGAACAAATAGATATTATATGTCTAGCCGGGTATCTGAAAATGTTAGGTATTAATATAATAAATACTTATAAAAACAAAATTCTTAACATACATCCATCTCTTTTACCTAAATTTGGAGGCAAGGGAATGTATGGAATACACGTTCATAGAGCTGTATATGAATCAAAAGAATCTTTTTCAGGAGCAACAGTACATTTTGTTGATGAAAATTACGATACTGGTCAAATTATTCTGCAAAAATCAGTATCAATTAATAGAAATGAACTCCCAAAAGATATTGAAAAAAAAGTTTTAATAGTAGAACATACTATATATCCACAAGCAATCAAACATGTAATAACTAATTATTTAAAAATTTCTGGAGGAGTTTAATGATTACACGCTATACAAACCCTAAAATGGCTAATATTTGGGATGAAAAAAATAGATATAAACAAATGCTTCTTGTTGAGATCTTAGCTGCAGAAGCTATGGCTGAACTTAAAATTATTCCTATGAATTCCCTAAAGACAATTAAAAAGAATGCAAAGATCAATATTAATAGAATTAAGGAGATAGAAAATATAGTTAAACATGATGTTATTGCTTTTCTGAGTGCAGTTGTAGAAACTATCGGAGAGGATGGTCGATTTTTACACTTAGGAATGACCTCATCTGATATATTAGATACAGCAACTGCTGTTCAATTAAGACAATCAACAAAATTACTTATTTCTGAAATGAAAAAATTATCTGTAATATTGTCAAATTTAGCTGTTAAATATAAAATGACACCTATAATTGGTAGAACACATGGCATGCATGCTGAGCCTATGACATTTGGATTGAAAGTTGCATCTTGGTATTGTGATATCTTAAGAGCATTAGATAGATTAAAGTTAACATATAAAACTATTAGTTATGGGAAAATATCTGGTGCAGTTGGAACCATAGCACATTTAAATCCAGAAGTTGAGATATATGTATGTAGAAAATTGCATTTGAAAGTCGAACCTGTTTCAACTCAAGTGATTCCACGTGATAGGCATTCTATTTATATATCCACTTTGGCTCATATTGGAACATCTCTTGAAAGAATTGCTACAGAGGTTAGACATTTACAAAGAACAGAAGTAGCTGAAATAGAAGAACCTTTTATTAAGGGACAGAAAGGATCATCTGCAATGCCTCACAAAAGAAATCCCATTATTGCAGAAAATATTTGCGGATTAGCAAGACTGCTTCGAGGTTACACTATAACAGCAATGGAAAACATATCTTTATGGCATGAGCGAGATATAAGTCACTCATCCAATGAAAGGGTCATCCTTCCTGATGCATCTATCATTTTGCATTATATGATTGTCAGAATACAAAATTTGTTATTAGGACTCACTGTCAATACAGATAATATGCAATTAAATTTAAATAAAACCAAAGATATAATTTTTTCTGGAACGATTTTGCTTACCCTAGTTCAAAAGGGTATTTCTAGAGAGTTTGCATATCAAATAGTTCAATCAGCCACTTTTTATGCAAGAGATATGAAAATTTCATTTGAAAATGCATGTTTACAAAGTAAGGATATAAAAAAGTACTTAACTGTACAAGAAATACAATATGCATGTGATATAAAATCACAATTTAAAAATATTAACTATATTTTTAAACGGGTCTTTAATGAATAAATTGACAAATTTATATTCATGTGATATCATAATTTGCTAATTAAAATTATTATTGTTATTATGTCTAATTGGTATATAATCAATTAAAAAGTTTATATCTTATGTTAATATTCACAGGAATTATAGACAGATATAAATTTTGGTGAGTTGGTTGGGGGTGTGGCAGAGCGGACTAATGCACCAGACTGTAAATCTGGCGGGAGGAATCCCTTCGGTGGTTCAAATCCATCCGCCCCCACCACCGTAAAAGTTTTGAAAGAAAGTACAACCTACGCGGGAGTAGCATAATGGTTAGTGTTCTAGCCTTCCAAGCTAGTTATGCGGGTTCGATTCCCGTCTCCCGCTTCCAAAAAACAAATATTAGCCGAGATAGCTTAGTGGTAGAGCACCTCCTTGGTAAGGAGGAGGTTGTGGGTTCAATCCCCACTCTCGGCTTTTAATGTTCTATTCTATTATGTATTTATTGGAGGTTTAAAACTACAAAAATGGCTAGTAAAATTATGATAACTATGGCTTGTAGTTCGTGTAGAAATAAAAATTATTATTTTAGTAGATCAGAAAAACTTAAAAAAAAATTAGTGCTGAACAAATTTTGCAAGAAATGTAGAGCTCATACTGAACATAAATCTACAAAATGATATTATATATATAAATATCAATATATGGGGGTATAGGCTTAATTTGGTTAAACTGCTGGTCTCCAAAACCAGTCTTGAAGGTTCGAATCCTTCTACCCCTGCTGTTTATAAAAAATATGCATTTAAAGAAATATAAATTGTTTATATTACAACTATTAAAAAACTTTTTTTATGAATTACAAAATGTACACTGGAAAAACACTAAAGAAATTTTACGAATATTTATAATAATTATAATACTTTTAATGGTGATAGCTATATTTATAGCTATATCTGATTTTTTAATACGTAAAGTGATAGCTTTAATTTTATTATAGTTATATTGGAGTTTATAGACATGTTAAACCTCTGGTATATTGTTCATACCTATTCAGGATATGAATACAAAGTAAAAAAAAGGTTAGAAATAAGCATAGCTAACTTAGGAATACAGGATAGTATATCTCAAATACTCATTCCAACTGAAGAAATTATATTAATTAAAAACAACAAAAAAAATATTAAAAAAAGAAAATTTTATCCAAGTTATATTTTTATTGAAATGAATATGAATAATATGACTTATTCTCTTATTACTAGTATAACTGGAGTGACAGGGTTTTTAGGTGGAATTAAACCAATACCAATGACCAAAGAAGAAGTTAATATTTTAATGCAAAGCACAATGAATAAAAATTTAAAACCTAAACCTGCAATTTTATTTGATAAAGAAGAAAATGTTCGTATTATTGATGGGCCATTTAAACATTTTGTAGGGATCGTAGAAGAAATAAATCAAGAGAAAGGAAAATTAAGAGTTATGGTTTCCATATTTGGTAGATCAACCCCAGTTGAACTTGATTTCTTGCAGGTTGAAAAAATGTAAAAAAACAAAATAGGAGATAATTCAATAGAAAAATGAAAAAGATTAAGACAATAGTAAAATTACAAATCAAGGCAGGCGAAGCCAATCCTGCACCTCCAGTAGGATCTGCTTTAGGCCCTCATGGAATAAATATTATGAATTTTTGTAAACAATTTAATACACATACAAAACATATAGAAAATGGAATGATCTTGCCAACAATAATTACTATATTTGAGGATAGGACATTTACATTTTTAACTAAAAATCCACCAGTATCTATCTTAGTAAAAAAACTGATAGGTATTGCAAAAGCTTCTGGTGTTCCAAATAGAAAAAAAGTAGGAAAAATAAATGAAAAACAAATAGAAGAAATAGCAAAAAAGAAAATGCCTGATTTAAATGCAAATGGAAACTTAATTTCAGCCAAAAATATGGTTATAGGAACACTCCGTAGTATGGGTATTGATATTATTAAAAATTAATATAGGATAAAATGGTATCATCATGGGAAAAAGGTTAAATGTTTTAAATAAATTAATTAATAAACAAAAGTCATATTCTGTAAAGGAAGCTGTCAATCTGATTAAGAAATCCTCAACAGCTAAATTTAATGAAACAATTGAGATTCATATAAAACTTAGAGGCTATAATAAAAATAATAATCATCAAATAATTAGAGGCTTAATATTATTGCCTCATGGTATTGGTAAAACAAGAAAGATTGCTGTTTGTACGAAAGGAGAAAAACAACAGGAAGCTATCCTAGCTGGGGCAGATTTGATAGGATATGATAATTTAATAGAAAATATACTGAATACAAAGATTGATTTTGATATATTAATAGCAACACCTGATGCAATGAAAGACTTAAGTAAAGTTGCAAACATCTTAGGACCTAGAGGGCTAATGCCAAATATGAAATCTGGGACTATAACATCTGATATTACTAATACAATCAAAGAAATTAAATTAGGACGAATTGAATATAAAAGTGATAGTTACGGAATAATACATTCAGTAATAGGCAAAGCATCTTTTGAAGAATCTAAACTTATAGATAATCTAAAATTTTTTATCAAGACCATTGTAAAATCTACATCAATAAATAATTATTTAAAAACTTTTTATATTTCATCAACTATGGGGCCAGGTATATTAGTTGATCATAAGGATTAATACTATACTAACTAATAGAAATTTCTAGTAGGAGAAAATGAA
>JAISIG010000006.1 GCA_031262135.1 Endomicrobium sp. | reverse complement strand
GCTTTTTTACTTAAATCTAATGAATCTCCTATAAAATCTGCTACTTCCTGAATCTCTGGTAACTGATATATGTGAGCTAGGATCATAGCCTTTTTTTCTTTTTTTATTATGTTTAATTTTTTAATTAGATCTTCCATTGTTAATTTTTGATTCCTTATTAGAATATATAAAAATTTTAATAATTATTATATTATTTATATTATGACATTAATAAATAATATTATTGTTGTTACAACATTCATTATACTTTTAATTTGTGATCATGCGTAGTGTTGTATACATCATAAGGAGAATATAAATTTTATGTAAAATAACTAATATACAAAAAAATTATTGTTTTAAAAAGATTTTATTATTTATTGATCTTGATTAAATCTAAAGTCATTAAAAAAAATTTTGAAAAGGCTATATAGTTGCAAGTCATTTCTATAATAGGTTTAAAGTTGTTTAATCCATATTTGGTACAGTAAAAAAGAAGAGTAGTACGATAAATGACTGACTATATTACTATCTCAATTAATTTACATTCAATTTGAAAATCATTTATTATACAAAAGAAAAAAAATAATCTATTTGTTTATGATAAAAAAAATTAATTCCGAATATATATTATTATTTATAATAACTCTTGTTTTATTATTTAACAAAGGTAATAGAATGCTTATTATGCGTCTTATTGAACGAAACCAATTGAGAAAAAATATAATTGTCCTTAAGACTCAAAATAGATATTTAAAAAAGAAGATATTTTTTCTAGAGAATAACCCCTATTAATTAGAACGTATCATACGTAATGAGTTAAATATGATAGCTCCAGGTGAGATAGAATATAGATTTAATCTCAGCACAACTGTAATAGATGATGAAAAATATAGAATAAATGCTATTCGAAGAGATACTGAGATATAATAAAGATAAATACGCTTTAAAAAAAGATTGTACTAAAGTAATTTTTTAGTAAACTTCTAAGTCTTCTTACTTAATATAGCTTCAATTATTGAATTAAATAATGCATTTATTAATCAAGATCTTGCAATGTGCACAACAACCACAAAAGTCCATTTTGCGTATATTTTGCATAAAAATATAAAATTTTTATAAGGAAAATGCAATATAATATTATTTTATCTGAACATGAATAAAATTATCATACATAAATCTATTCAGTATACTATTAAGCTTTTGTAAAAAAAATAACAAAGTATTATGAAACTTATAGGAACTAATTTATTAAAAAGATATAAATCTAAAAAGTTGTTAAGAAAGTTAAGATTATATCAAGTAGAAATAGTAGGTTTATTATGGTATTATAGAGCATGAACATCCATGATATTAGTTGGTTGGCTAATCAAAGTAGCTGACTGTATTTATTGATTAAATAGATATTCACAAGTTTCTATGTCTTTTTGTGTATAAAATGGCTAAAAAACTATATTGTGATAACAATTTTTCGCATGTAACAGTTGCTATCTATCCATTAATGTTAGAAATTTAGTAATTATTTAATAACTTATTATTAAGAATAGGAGTAACAGATGAAAATTATGGATTTTCTAAACTAAGATAATATTATCTTAGATGTACAATCACAAAATAAAACTGCAGTACTAATTGAACTTGTTCAATTAATACAACATGACAGTACTATCACTAATGATATAATAAATATTATATTAGAACGTAAAAAACTTGGATCAACAGAATTGCAATTCCACATGCTAAAACAAATATTGTCAAACAACAAATAGGTATCTTGGGCATTTCTTGTAAAGGCATAGAATTTAATTCCCTTGGGAGACCTTGTTTATATAATTTTTTTACTACTTGTGCCAATTTATGAGCTTGTTAAGCATTTAAAAGCATTATCAAGAATATCTAAATTGTTTAAAGATAAATTTATAAGGAAAACTATTAAAGAATCAACTAGTAAAAATGTAATAATAAAATTAATTACTAAAGAAGCATTTGTTGATAGTTTTGAAAGACTTGACGTTAGTATATATATATTATTAATTAATACACAATCAAGTTAAATTCTAAAAAATTCCTGCTGCTAGAATTAATTTGGAATGAAAACGTTTCTATCAAGCTATTCTTAACATTAACACTAAAGATGTATTACTAAAAATGCATAAAAAACTAAATAATCTACTTGGAGAATACTATACACAGCTCATAAATTTTAGATATCCAGCAATAATTAAGAATGTTGTAAAGTTAATTAATCGTGGATTTAATGCTGAATATTCTGTTTGCAAAGTTATTAATAAAATAATTCATTCATTTCTAAGTATTCAAGATAATTATTTACAAGAAGAAGGAAAAAATATTATATAATTTATTATGTCAACATCATCCTAAAGGATTGTTAGAATACAATATCGTAGTGGCACATATCTTGAATCTAAGCGATACAATGCAGATAATAGAGAAATCAATTAAAGGTTTCGCTATAGATGTTGAAGGAAAAACTTCTCATACAATAATTTTAGCACAAGGAGGGTTAGTATTCCAGCTGTGATTGGGTTAAAAGAGTCTCTTTATTTTATATGTTAGGACAGGTGACACTATGATGATAGATGGAGATAATGGTAAAGTAATTATAAATACGTCTTCAAAATTAATAACAAATTACAAACAATAAAAAAAAGAAAAAATAATTAGAAATATCTCTTTTAGAAGATATGAAATATTGACAAAAAAGATATTAAAATGTAGCAATACTCATGAAATCATTGAAATAATTAAATCTAGTACATTTAAAAATTATGTCTAATATAAGAAACTTTTGTATTATAGCTCATATAGATCATGGTAAAAGTACTTTGGCTGATAGACTTTTAGAATATACTAAAGTCATCATAAAAAATACTAAAAAAGATCAAATCCTTGATAATATGCAACTTGAAAAAGAAAGAGGAATTACAATAAAAGCTAAGTCTGTTAGAATGGATTATATTCATTCAAATAATACTAGATATATATTTAATTTAATTGATACACCTGG
>JAISIG010000045.1 GCA_031262135.1 Endomicrobium sp. | reverse complement strand
AAAGTAGCCCAGAATTGCTTCCAACTAATCAAAGTACAGAGAATATAATAGGCGAATATGAACTCCATGATTTTTTTTTATATCATATGATACGCTTTGGACAAGCTCCTAATAAAACTATTACATTAGCATGTAAAGCTTTTAATGGGAAATATAATAAATATTATATAGTAAAATGTTTGAAAATTTTTATACAACGATTTTTTTGCAACCAATTTAAGCGTAATTGTAGTCCTGAAGGTGTTAAAATAATTAATTTTTCTCTTTCTCCACGTGCTGATTGGAGAATGGCGTCTAATAGTAATTATCAAGAATGGATCAATTTGATAGAAAAATATCATAATTATTAATAAAGTATTATAATAAAATAAATAACTTAATATTTAGATAAAAATAAAAAGGATATTGAATGTGTGGAATAATTGGCATAGAAAATAATAATAAAGCTGCTATATTTGTGTCAGCTGGCTTACTTACATTACAACATCGAGGGGAAGAATCTGCAGGCATTACAGTAAGTAATCAAAATACACACACAATGAAAACATTTACAGCTATGGGGTTAGTTTCTAGAATTTTCAGTGAAGAAATAAACTGTAAAAAATTACCAGGACAATCTGCAATAGGGCATGTTCGTTATACTACCTCAGCAAAAAGTTCATTAATAAATGCTCAACCTTTCCAGATAAATTGTATACATGGAGATCTTGCTGTTGCACATAATGGCAATATAACTAATTTTCATCAGTTAAAAAATAAACTACTAAAAAAAGGAGCGATTTTTACACATACATCAGATACAGAAATTCTACTACATTTAATAGCGATGACAAAGGGAAATAATCTGAAAACTATAATTGCAAAAGCTGTACGTAAACTTATTGGAGCTTTCTCAATTGTAATCCTTAAAAATAATACTCTCATAGGAGTTAAAGATATCCATGGATTCAGACCATTAGTTTTAGGAAAAGTAGGAAAATCTTTTATATTATCTTCAGAAACTTCTGCAGTTGAAGTATTAGGAGGAAAATATATACGAGATATTTCACCAGGTGAAATTATTATTATAAGAAATGGAACTATAATAGATTCTTTTATTTATGGCAAAGTAGATAAGCAAACTTCATGTATATTTGAACAAGTTTATTTTTCTAGACCAGATAGCATAATGTTTGGGCAAACAATAAAGGAAGCTAGAGTAATGATGGGAATTTACTTAGCCAAACAAATGAAAAATATAAAAGCTGATATAGTTATGCCAGTTCCAGATACTGGGTATTTTGCAGCACTCGGTTTTTCAAGAGAGTCTCATATTTTATTTGAAAATGGATTTATAAGAAATCACTATGTTGGACGTTCGTTTATTAAACCATCACAAAATTTAAGAACTATTACTGCAAAATTGAAGTTACGTCCTATTAAAGAGGTTGTCAATGGGAAAAATATAATTCTTATTGATGATTCAATAGTCAGAGGAACTACTGCTAAAAATCTAATAAGTATTTTAAAAAAGGCAGGAGCACATAATATACATTTTGCATTATCATGTCCACCAATACTGAGTTCATGTTATTATGGAATAGATACACCACAAAAAAAATATTTAATAGCTGCTATGCATTCAATTGAAGATATTAAACAATATCTCAATGTAGATACTTTAAATTTTCTAGGTTTAGAAAACTTGATTAATGCTTGTTCATTAAATGTAGATAATAAAAAAATTTTTTGTGATGCTTGCTTTACTGGAATTTATCCAACAAAAATTAATAAATGTACAATATCTTAGTACAGAGAAATTATAATGCCAAAATATATTTTTATAACAGGTGGAGTAGTAAGTTCATTAGGTAAAGGAATATCAGGTGCTAGTATAGGAAAATTGTTACAGCTACATGGTTTAACTGTTAATATGATAAAATTTGATCCTTATATTAATGTTGATCCAGGAACTATGAATCCTTACCAACATGGTGAAATTTTTGTGACAAGAGATGGTGCAGAAGCAGACCTTGATTTAGGAACTTATGAAAGATTTTTAAATATCTATACTACTAAGGATAATACAAATACTGCAGGAGATATTTATAAAACTGTAATTTGCAAAGAACGTAAAGGATGCTATAATGGAAATACAGTACAAATTATACCACATGTAACAAACGAAATCAAAAAACGTTTTATAGCTTTTCACAAACAGTATAATGTTTATATAATAGAAATTGGTGGGACTGTTGGAGATATAGAAAGTTTACCTTTTCTGGAAGCTGTAAGGCAATTTAGAATTGAACATAACCAAAATGATATATATCACATTCATGTTACATTAGTACCTTACATCTCGAGTTCTGCAGAATTAAAAACTAAACCAACACAACATTCAGTAAATAAACTAAGAGAAATTGGCATAAGCCCTGATATGATTATTTGTAGGAGCGAACATCATATTGATAATTTATTAAAAAAGAAGATATCGCTTTTTTGTAATGTTCATGAAAGTGCTGTAATAGAAGCGTTAAATGTATCATCAATTTACCTTTTGCCAGAACAATTTTACCTTCAAAAAGTTGATATGTTAATAATAAATAAACTAAATATTAAAATAGCAAAGACGTTCAATACAAGATGGTTTAAAAAAATTAAAATTAACCAAAAATATCCTAAAAATAATATTAAAATTGCTATTGTTGGAAAATATACAGGATTGAAAGATGCTTATAAATCTATAGATGAATCATTGAAAATTGCAGCTGTAACGTTACAATCTAGTATTAATATAATATACTGTAATGCTGAACAAGAAGATTTAATGAACAAATTAATCTATTGTGATGGTATCATTGTTCCTGGTGGTTTTGGACATAGGGGGATATCTGGTAAATTACAAGCAATTTCCTACGCTAGAAAAAACAATATTCCATTTCTTGGAATATGTTTAGGAATGCAATGTTGTATTATAGAATTTGCTAGAAATGTAGTAAATTTATACAATGCAAATTCTACTGAATTTGATACAACTACAAATTATCCAGTAGTACAGATTATTAATGAGCAAAAAAATGTTCAATATAAAGGTGGAACTATGAGATTAGGCAGTTACAAAGCTAAAATTAAAAAAAATACATTAGCATACTCTTTATATAAAACTGAAACAATTATTGAAAGACATAGGCATAGATATGAAATGAATCCTAAATTTATCAATACATTAGAAAAACATGGCTTGATAGTCAGTGCATATCATAACAACGTATTACCTGAAATTATTGAGGTAATTAAACATCCGTTCTTTATTGGAGTGCAATTTCATCCTGAGTTCGATTCTAGGATAACAAAAGCTCATCCAATATTTGTTGGCTTACTAAGTTCAATTATACAAAGGAAAAAGCAATAAAAAATAATGGAAGTATGTATGACAAACACGGGAGGGCATGCATGAAAATTTTTAAAAGATTTCTTAATTGGATGAAACCTCTTCCAACTAAAGAAGTATCTTATGAAAATGATGAGCATCTTAGAAAAAAATACAAATTTTGGCGAGTTAGAATGTTTTGTGGCATGTATTTAGCTTATGTAATTTACTATTTCGCTCGTACTAATATTAACTATGCAACTCCATCTATGATGGAAGCATACAATATTACAGCATCAAAATTTGGCTATATTACAATGGCACTATTTATAACTTATGGAATTGGTAAATTTGTTAGTGGTATGTTAGCAGATAAATGTAACATTAGAGCTTTTATGTCGTTTGGCTTGTTAGGATCAGCAATAATAAATCTTGTCTTTGGTTTTATTCCATCAGTATCATTGTTGGCATTATTGTGGGGGGTTAATGGAATTTTCCAATCAATGGGATATCCTCCAGCAGCAAAAGGATTAGTATATTGGTTTTCACCAACTGAAAGAGCAACAAAATGGAGTTTATGGTCAACTTCTCATACAATTGGGGCATCACTTATAGGATTTCTAGTTGCATACTCTATTAAATTTGGTAGCTGGCAAGCAGCGTTTTATTTGCCTGGAATTCTTGGTTTATTTACAGTAATTATACTTCTTATCACTCTTACAGATAAACCATCAGCTGTAGGATTACCTCCTATAGATATATATCGTAATGATCCTCCAGTTATTAAACAAGAAAGTAATGTCTCACATTTTGAAATTTTAAAGAAATATGTTTTTTGTAACTTTTATATATGGATTTTATCTATAACTTATATATTTATATATTTTATACGTTGGTTCCCTTTAAATTGGGGAACGCTTTTTATGTCACAAAGAGGAATTGCTAATCATACTGCTGCATTTTTGTTAACATCAATGCCATTGATAGGAAGCTTCGGTGGATTATTATCTGGATGGTTTGCAGACAAATGCTTTAAAGGGCGTTGTGCTCCAGTTATAATAATCTATTTAATAGGTTTAATGGTTGGTCTATGGGGAATGTATAAATATACTTATGCCACTACATCTCCATTTATCATCAGTCTATTCTTTGCCTTAGTTGGATTTTGTGTAGCAGGCCCTCAGGCTATCATAGGAGGACTATATGTATCACGTGTAACAGCTCAAGAATCAATCTCTGCTGCATGTGGATTTACAGGAATGTTTGGATATTTTGGAGCAATTTTAACAGGGCTAATAGGAAGAATAATAGATAAACATGGTTGGAATGGAATATTTCTAACATGTTATGCATGTTGTATATTATCTATGATTTTCATTGCTTTTACTTGGAAAAGAGAAAAACAAGGCTTAATGAACAAACAACAACAGGGGCTATAGCTCATATGGAAGAGCACTTGCATGGCATGCAAGTGGTAAGGGGTTCAAATCCCCTTAGCTCCATCCAATTCAAAACCAAAAAATAGAAAAAGGGGTTTTGGGATTATTTTAAAAATAATAAAAGGTGTTAAAAAGGGACATAGTTTAAAATCTATTTCCAACAAAATATATGTGAGACCTATTTTAGCTCAGGTAAAAAAGTCACTCTTTGATATCATTAAAGGAATAATCTACAATGCTAATTTTATTGATCTATTTTCAGGAGTTGGGACAGTTGGACTAGAAGCTTTATCATGTTATGCTGGACATGTTACTTTCGTAGAATCTAATAGTGTACTTGTATCATGTATAAAGCATAATATTGATATGTTAAATTTTACAGCTAAAACTAATGTTATACAGTGTGATTTAACAAAAAAATTTTATAGATTAAAAAAATCTAAATTTAATATAGTTTTCATGGATCCTCCATATGAAAAAATAGGACTTACTTATATTACTTTAAATAATATAGTAAAATATAACATTGTGACAAAGGATTCTATTATCATCTCAAAGAGGAATATTAAAGAAAAGATAAGTAATATTCAAAGTCTACACTGTATTAGAAATGTAAAATATGGAAATACAGGAATATTCTTTTATAAAACAACTTAATAAATTATAATGAAACGAGATTTTAGAATAAGTTATTCTAGACTTAATGCGTATTTGTTCTGTCCTTATAAATATAAACTGATATATTTAGATAATATTCGTATTCCTAGTAATGCTGATATAACTTTTGGACATATTATACATAGAACTCTTGAACAATTTCATAATTGTAAACATAATAATTTTTCATGTAATAAATTATTTGAATTGTACAATGATTCATGGAAAAATGATGGTTTTATTACACCACAACAAATATTTGAATATTATGTACGTGGAAAAAAAATGCTGAAGTATTATTATCAATCTTTTGCGAGATCTAAAGATAAAATAAAAGTGTTATGTGTTGAAAAACAATTTACCTCAAATATAGGTAAATATGAATTTGTTGGTATCATTGATAGAATAGACGAATATCCAAACAAAATTTATGAGATTATAGATTATAAAACTCATAGTAATCTATGGGATCAAAAAAAAATAGATAATGATTTACAATTAAGTTTATATGCTTATGCATGTAGAAATGTTTTTAAATTAAATCCTCATAGAATAGCAATATATTTTTTATCTAAAAATAGGAAGATTTACACTACTAGATCAGATTCTGCTATTTGTAAAGCAATTAAAATTGCTTTACAAATAGCAGAAAATATTAATATTGAATCTTTTAACCCAAATATAGTGAACTGTCATTTTTGTGGATTACAATCTCAATGTAAGTACGTACACAAAGTGTAAAAAAACTAAAAAGAGGAAAAAAATGAAATCATTAATAGTTATTAAATTTGGCGGAAGTGTAGTTAATGATTTACATACAAGAAAGAAATTTATTAAAGAAATTGCTTATGTTTCACAATATAGTAGCATTATTTTAGTTCATGGTGGTGGCATTGAGATTAATAAATTGCTAAATACGTTTGTTCTAAAAAGTAAGTTTGTAGATGGATTAAGATACACAGATAAAGATACTTTAAGTATTGTTGAAATGGCTTTAAGTGGAAAAGTTAATCGAGATCTAACTACAGAATTAATAAAACATGGCATTAAAGCTGTTGGAATTTCTGGAAAAGATGGAAACAGTGTAATTTGTTCTAGAATAACACGATTAGGTTGCGTTGGTACTCCTAAGAAAATGAATAGTGATTTAATTAAAATCTTAATAATAAATGATTTTATCCCAGTAATAGCTTCGCTTGGTAATGATAGTCGTGGTAATGTATTAAATATTAACGCTGATACTTTAGCTGCTTTTATAGCAGTAAAATTTAAAGCAAAGAAATTGATTTATTTAACTGATGTTAATGGAGTCATTGATAAAACTGGAAAAATAATTAACACTTTGCACTGTAAGAATATTAATAATCTAATTAAAGAACAAGTCATTAAAGAGGGTATGATTCCAAAGGTATTAAGTTGTGTTAAGTCTATTAAAAAAGGTGTTGAGGAAGTGTGGATAATTGGCAAACAAAGTGGACTACTAAAAATAAAAGGGACAGTAATAAAAATATGAAAATAGATATCAATAATATATATGATATAGAAAATGAATATTTTTTAAAAACATATAAAAGAAACAATTTAGTAATCTCAAAAGCTAAAAACCAATTTATATGGGATATTACTAACAAGCGTTATTTAGATTTTACTTCTGGAATAAGTGTATGTAATGTTGGCCATTGTAATGATATTGTGATTGAAGCTGTAAAAAAACAATTAGACAATTTTATGCACATTTCTAACTTGTATTATATACCAATACAAGTTAAATTTGCTAGAACTATTATTAACAAAACAAAGTTATTAACAGGGGCAAAAATATTCCTTTCAAATTCTGGAGCAGAAGCAAATGAATGTGCCATTAAATTAGCTAGGAAATGGGGTTTTATCAATCATACTAATATAGATCATAGATACGAAATCATATGTTTTAAGAATTCTTTTCATGGAAGAACTATGGCTACTATGGCAGCTACAGGTCAAAATAAATTCCATGAGTATTTAATTCCTTTACAAGAAAAATTTGTATTTGCTGAAATTAATAATGTTGAATCAATATACAAAGTGTTAAATAAACGTACTATAGCTATTATGCTTGAACCTATTCAAGGAGAAGGTGGGGTTGTTCCATTTAGCAAGGAATTTCTATACAAGGTAAGAGAGATTTGCAATGAGAATAATTTACTTTTAATTTTTGATGAAATCCAATGTGCAGTCGGAAGAACTGGCAAATTTTATGCTTTTGAATATTACGGTGTTGTCCCAGATATAATTACATTAGCTAAAGCTCTAGCTAATGGATTACCACTTGGGGCAACAATTGTTACGAAAAAATACTCTGATGCTTTTACCTATGGAGACCATGGATCTACTTTTGGTGGAAATCCTATATCATGTGCTGCTGCTATTACTGTATTAAATATTTTAAATAATCAATTCTTAGAGAATGTTTGTAATATATCTCAATATTTACATTATAAATTATGCAATTTAAAGAAAAAATATTCTATTATAAAAGATATTAGAGGCCTTGGCCTTATGATCGGAATAGAATTATCAATAAAAAATGGACATGATATCATGAGATATTGTCTTGAACATGGATTACTTATTACTTGCACACATGATAATGTGATAAGATTACTCCCACCACTTATAATAACACACGAAGACGTAGATTTTGCTATAACAATTATGGAGGATGCATTTAAATGGAAAACATTAAAAAAGTAGTTATGGCTTATTCTGGGGGATTAGATACTTCTGTTGCATTATTTTGGCTTAAAGAACATTACCATTGTGAAGTTATTGCATGCTGTGTGAATGTAGGACAAGGAGAAGATGAGTTAAAAAACCTGACTGAAAAAGCCAAAATGACGGGAGCTTCAAAAACTTACATAATTGATGCTAGACAGGAATTTATAATTGATTATATTTATCCTGCTCTTAAAGCAAATGCTATTTATGAAGGCAAGTATCTTCTTGGAACAGCTATTGCTAGGCCTATAATAGCAGCTAAGATAATAGACATTGCAAAACAAGAACATGCCGATGCAGTGTGTCACGGAGCCACTGGAAAAGGCAATGATCAAGTAAGATTTGAATTATCTTTTAAATCTTTACAACCTGATATTAAAATTATTGCTATTTGGCGAGAATGGAATCTTAAATCAAGATTAGATGCTATGAATTATGCAACAAAAAAAAATATTCCAATTCCTGTGACAAAGGAAAAGCCATATTCTTCAGATGCAAATATATGGCATATATCTTATGAAGGAGGAGAGTTAGAAAACTTAAATACACATTATAATAATGATATGTTTAAACTAACAGTTGCGACACAACTTGCTTATGAGGTACCAACAGATATTTCAATAGGATTTGAAAGGGGCATTCCAATAAGTATTGATGGAAAACGTTTATCTCCTCTCAATCTTCTAACAACACTAAATAAAATTGCAGGAGACAACGGTATAGGCAGAATAGATATAATCGAAAATAGATTAATTGGGATAAAATCAAGAGGAGTTTACGAGGCTCCTGCTGCTACAGTTTTATATTTTGCTCATAAAGAATTGGAGTCTATAACCATCGATCGTGATACATTACACTTTAAGCAACTTATTTCTCATAAATATTCTGAAATTATATATGATGGATTATGGTTTTCAGCTTTAAGAGAAGCTATTGATGCTTTTGTAAATTCAACTCAGAAATATGTCACTGGAACAATATCATTAAGACTTTATAAAGGAACAATTGAACCTATAGCAAGAGAATCAAAGTATTCATTATATTCAGAAGAATTAGCTACTTTTGAACAAGATTCAGTATATAATCATAAGGATGCTGAAGGATTTATAAATATTTTTGGACTACCTATACAATGGAAAGCAATGCTAAGAAAAAAACAGTTATAAATAAATTCACTTTAAAAAGGAGTAATAAATATCAAAGTGTTTAAAGAAAATAATAACATTAATATTCAGTTATCATTAGTTCATAAAGGGAAAGTTAGAGATATATATGATTTAAACGATAATTATTTAATTGTAGCATCTGATCGAATTTCAGCTTTTGATTGTATTATACCAACATTAATTGAGAATAAAGGAAAAATTCTACATAAGTTATCTATGTTTTGGTTTAATATGACTAAATCTATAGTAAAAAACCATGTCATTACTGGAGATTTTAATCACTTTCCAAAAAGTTTACAAAATATACTTTATTTACGTGATAGATCAATGATAGTCAAAAAAGCTAAAAGAATTAATATAGAATGCATTGTTAGAGGATATATTACTGGATCTGCTTGGACAGAATATTCTAAAACTGGTAAAATATGTAATATCAAGCTAGAAAACAACTTAAAAGAATTTTCAAAATTACAGACCCCTATTTTTACTCCATCTAGTAAAGAAGAACATGGGAAACATGACCAAAATATTTCCTTTACTGATATGATTAACATCTTAGGCACACAAACAGCAGAAAAAATACGTAAAATCTCACTTACATTATATAACAAAATAAGTAAGTATACTTTCTCAAAAGGATTAATATTAGCTGACACAAAATTAGAATTTGGTTTATATAATGATGAATTAATATTGATAGATGAAATTTTTACTCCAGATTCTTCTAGATTTTGGGAAGTTGAAAAATACAATAAAGAAGGTATCCCTAATGATAGTTTAGATAAACAATATGTACGAGATTATCTTAACAGTATTCAATGGAATAGAAAACCACCTATTCCAACTTTACCTGATAACATTGTAAAAAAAACTATTATGAAATACATGGATGTATATGAAAAGTTAACTGGTAAAAAATTTAACTATGTTTAAGATAGAGGTATATACTAAAAAAGAATTCAATACCACCTATGCTCAACAAATCCTTTCTGATATCAATCAAGTTATCCAATCACAAATAACAAAAATAAATTGTTCCTTTATTTACACCATAGAAGGAGACATAGACAAAAGGCAAATAGATATTATTTGTTCTAAATTGTTGACTGATCCCATTACAGAAGAATATTGCTATCAAAATATTAAACAATATATTTTTAATACAAAATGGATCATTATAGAAGTATGGTATAAAAATGGAGTAACTGATACAGTAGCAGAAACAGTAGTAAAAGCTGTGAAAGATTTGGGTATTACAAATAAAATTAGAGTTAAAAGAGGGTATAAATACTACTTATATAGTCCTAACAAAAAAATACAAGATTATACGTTGCATGTAATGTCACGTGTTTGTCTATGTAATGTTTTGATACAAGACTATATAATAAAAAAATATCAATGATTAAAATAAATAGCAATCTTGTTAAGATTATAAAATTTTTGGATTTATCAAATGATGAATTAATAAAATTTAGTAAAAATAATGTTTTATCTTTAGCTTTAAATGAAATGCAAGCCATACAGAATTATTTTAAAACACTTAACAGGAATCCAACTGATATAGAAATTGAAACTATAGCACAAACATGGAGCGAACATTGTAAACATAAAACATTAACTTGGATTATAAACTATACAGAACTTTCTCAAACAGAGGATTATAACCATAATTTAATATATACTAAAACTTACAAAAGCTTTAATAATTTATTGAAAGATACCATTTTCAAAGCAGCCAAAGAATTAAATAAAGATTGGTGTTTATCAATATTTCAAGATAACGCTGGAATTATTGAATTTGATATGAATAATGGAGTAGCATTTAAAGTTGAAACGCATAATCATCCTTCGGCTCTTGAACCATATGGTGGGGCAGCAACAGGGATAGGTGGCGTTGTAAGAGATATTTTAGGAGTTGGATTAGGAGCGAAACCATTAGCCAACACAGATGTATTATGTTTTGGAAAACCAAATGCCAAATCTCCTATAGGAGTTCATAGTCCAAAAAGAATAATGGAAGGAGTTATTGCAGGAATTAGGGATTATGGGAACAGGATGGGGATTCCTACTGTAAATGGAGCTGTTTATTTTAATAATGGATACATAGCAAATCCACTTGTTTATTGTGGATGCATGGGAATTATTCCAAAAAGTAAAATAAATAAAAAAGTGAATACTGGAGATTTAATACTTTTAGTAGGCGGAAAAACAGGACGAGATGGAATACATGGAGCTACGTTTTCATCAACGAAGTTAGATAAGACTTCAGATGTTAATGCCGTACAAATAGGAAATCCTATAATTGAAAAAAAAGTACTAGATACACTATTCAAAGCAAGAGACTTAAATCTTTATAATTCAATTACAGACTGTGGAGCTGGTGGGTTGTCAAGTGCTATTGGAGAGCTTGGGGAATTCTATGGAGCCATAATAAATCTTGATAAAATTCCATTAAAATATCAAGGATTGACACCATGGGAAATTTGGATTTCAGAAGCTCAAGAAAGAATGGTTCTTGTTGTTCACCCAGATAACAAACACAAAATAAAAAAAGTTTTTGAGGAAGAAGATGTAGAAGCTGTTTTT
>JAISIG010000027.1 GCA_031262135.1 Endomicrobium sp. | reverse complement strand
GCTGTTGTTCAAGTTAAAGATCATACGGCAGCAATTAATCTGATTATAAATGATTTACTACATAAACAAAATGGAATAAATGATATTTCTATTGTTGGACATAGAATAGTCCATGGAGGTAATATATTTAAAAAATCTGTTCTAGTTACAAAAGACGTAAAAATCAAATTTCAACAATGTTTTTCATTAGCTCCATTACATAATCCGGCTCATTATTCAGGTATCATAGCCGTAGAAAAAATGTTGCCAGGAATTCCTTCTGTGTTAGTATTTGACACTGTATTTTATAGTACTATTCCTGATTATGCATACATGTATGCTATTCCTTATGAATATTATCAAAGAGACAACATTAGAAAATATGGATTCCATGGAATTTCACATTATTATGTATCACAACAAGCAGCTTTGATGCTGAAAAAAGAAATTTCTAAAATAAAATTAATTACAGTACACTTAGGAAATGGAAGTAGCGTAACAGCTATTAAATATGGCAAAGTTATAGATACTTCAATGGGGTTTACACCAACTCAGGGTGTTATTATGGGAACACGCAGTGGAGTGTTAGATCCATCTATTATTACGTATTTATTAAAAAAGTATAAAAAAAACATTTCCTTAACTACTTTATTAAATAAAAAAAGTGGATTGTATGGTATATCTGGACATTCTGATATTAGGGAAATCCTAAAATTGTCTAAAGAAGGTGATGAAAGATCTAAGTTAGCTCTTAATATGTTATGTTACAGTGTGAAGAAATATATATGTGCTTATTATGGAATTCTCAATGGAATTGATAGTTTGGTTTTTACTGCAGGCATTGGAGAAAATTCTACTTATATAAGAGAATGTATATGTTCTAATTTAAATAATTTAGGAATTAAACTAAATATTAATAAAAACAACAAAAAAAATATAGGTAATAGATTTATTTCAAATAATAATTATAAAATTAAAATTATGGTAATCCCTACGAATGAAGAGTTAATAATAGCACAAGAAGCAAGAACATTTTTAAAGTTTAAATAAACTTTTTACATAGGAGTTTTAGTTATATGCCAAATCCAAAAAGAAAGCATACTCCTCATAGAAGAGATTGTAGACGAGCAGCCAATTCTAAACTTAGAAGCCCTAATTTAGGAACATGTTTACATTGTCATAAAGTTAAATTACCACATACAGCATGTTTTCATTGTGGTTTTTATAATGATGAAGTGGCTTATCTAAAGAAATAAATGTAGTACAGTACATATTAATTTTATCATTAAATTAAAGATAGCAAGGAGAATAATGATCATTGCACTTGACGCAATGGGTGGGGATTTTGCACCTAATGTTACAATAGAAGGGGCAGTATTAGCTGCGCAACATGAAGATCGCAATATTTTACTGGTAGGGCCAGAGAAACTTTTATTAAACAAATTGGAGAAGTATAAAAATAATAATAGATTAGCATATAATAAAATTGAAATAATTGATGCAAATGAATCCATTTTAATGAGTGAACATCCAGCAAAAGCAGTTCGACATAAAAAAAATTCATCAATTGCTGTTTGTGCTAAGTTAGTGGCAGATAAAAAGGCTGATGCTTTTGTTTCTATGGGAAATTCTGGAGCTATTATGACTGCGGCATTATTGTATTTAGGACGCTTAAGGGGAATACTTAGACCTGCAATCACAACTGTTTTGCCAACTACGAAAGGAGCTTGTATATTAGCTGATATAGGAGCAAATGTAGATTGTAAACCTGAATATTTATTTCAATTTGGTATTATGTCAAGTATTTTTTGCAAAAAGGTTATAAAAATAAAAAAACCAAAGGTTGCTTTATTATCAATAGGAGAAGAAGCCAGTAAGGGAAATGAATTAACTTTAGCAACGTATTCATTATTAAATAAAACTATTGGTATTAATTTTATAGGAAATATTGAAGGAAAGGATATTTGTCATGGGAAAGCTGATGTTGTTATATGTGATGGGTTTACTGGTAACATCTTACTAAAATTTGGTGAAGGAATAACTGATACCATGTTATACTTAATAAAGCAAAAGATATTATCTTCTCCAATTAAATGGTTTTTATTACCATTTTTTCATTTAATCAAGAAAACATTACAGACTAAATTTGATTATAGCAGAATAGGAGGTGCTCCTCTGCTTGGAGTTAACGGTGTCTGTATAGTAGGACATGGTCGTTCTAATAGCATAGCTGTTAAGAATGCTGTTGCGGCAGCAGTAGAAACAGTTAAATATGATGTTTTGAATGAGATAGAAAGTAATCTCCATAGATATCTATGATAGAAAAGAAACCTGGTGTACAAATTTTAGGAACAGGGGCATATTTCCCATCAAAAGTTCTTACAAATAGTGATTTAGAAAAAATTGTTAATACTTCTGATGAATGGATTACTTCACGTACTGGCATTGAAACAAGAAGAATATCAGACAGTGATATTCCTACATCTGAGTTAGCTTTTAGAGCTTCCATTGAGGCTTTAAATACAGCTAAACTTACTACGAAGCAACTAGATTTAATTCTTGTAGCTACTATTACGCCTGATATGTTGTTCCCATCAACTGCATGCTTATTACAAAGAAGGTTAGGAGCAAAAGGTATTCCTTCATTTGACCTAGCAGCTGCATGTAGTGGGTTTATATATGGGATATCCATTGCAAGATCTTTCATTCAATCTGGCTTATATAAAACTATCTTATTAGTTGGAGCTGAGGAATTATCAAAGATTACTGATTGGACAGATAGGACAACATGTGTTTTATTTGGAGATGGTGCAGGAGCAATGGTACTTACAGCTTCTTCTTATAAAGAGAATAGTATTTTATCAACTTTTTTAGGAGCTGATGGAGATTATTCTAATTTATTATATGTACCAGCTGGTGGTACATTACATCCTACAACAAATGAAACTGTTGTAAAGAAAATGCATACAATTAAAATGGAAGGAAAACAAGTTTTTAAAATGGCAGTGTTGAAAATGGTATATGCAGCAAAAAAAGCCATTGAGTTATCTGGACTGCAGATTAAAGATATTAAGTTGTTTATTCCACATCAAGCTAATATTAGAATAATTAAGGCTGTTGCTGAAAAACTTGGTATATCAATGCAACAAGTATTTATAAATATTTATAAAACAGGAAATATTTCTTCAGCTACTACAATTACTGCTTTGGATGAAGCAATTAAAACTGGAAAAATTAAAAAAGGAGATATTGTGGAATTAATTTCTTTTGGTAGTGGTTTTACATGGGGAGCAACAGTTATTCAACTGTGAAATAGTTTATTTTTAAATAAAGGAAAAGGGTTTCATTGATGCATAAAATAGTATTCATGTTTCCTGGACAAGGAGCACAATATATAGGCATGGGGCAAGATTTTTATCATAAATATGATAAAGCTAAAGCTATAATAGATTTATTAGATAATACAATTAAAGAAACTATGTTTAAAGGACCTTTAGCAACATTAAATAAAACACAATATACTCAACCTTCAGTGTTCATTGTAAGCTGTGCCATATTTGAAATTTTTCAAAGTTATTATAATTTTAAAGATGATGATGTTATTGCAATAGGACATTCATTAGGTGAATATTCAGCTTTATGTACTACAGGTTTTTTTAATGTTAGGAATGGTTTAAAGATAGTACTAACTAGAGCAAAACTAATGCAAAAAGTTACTCAACATCATCATGGAGCTATGGTAGCTCTTATAGGAAGTGACGATATATTGATAAGTAATGCATGCCGCGAAATATGTACCAGGGGTTATGGTATATGTGAAGTTGCGAATTTTAATTCAAAGCACCAAGTCGTAATATCAGGAGAAGTTAATGCAGTAAAGGAAACTGTAAAATATTTAAAAAGTATCAATCCTAAGCTTAAAGCTATTTATTTAAATGTAAATGGAGCGTTTCATTCATCTTTGATGACATATGCTGTAGAAAAAATGAGATTTGAACTTAGTAAATATGATTTTAATATTCCAAAATTCGGAATATACATGAACTATGATGCTTTATTCACATTTGATGTTAATAGTATAAAGGAGAAACTAATACAACAAATAGATCACCCTGTAAGATGGGAGGAAAGTATAAAAAATATAATTAGAAGAGGGTATAATACTTTTATAGAAATAGGGCCAGGTAGGGTTTTATCAAATCTTGTAAGAAGGATAGATACAAATAAATTTACACGTATATTTAATATAGAAAATATAGAAAGTTTAGAATCAACTTTGGAGGCAATAACTAAATAAATGAAACTTTATAATCAAGTAGCAATGATTACAGGTGGAGCTAAAGGTATTGGCAAAGCAATAGCTAATAGTTTTGCTAACGAAGGTGCTACTATAGTACTTTTTGATATTAATGATGTTGTACTTAATCAAACCGCTGATAATATAAAAAAACGATATGGAATTGAAGTTATTACAGTTGTTGGAGATGTTACTAATTATAATGAATGTCAAACAGCAGTAAAAAATATATTAGACAAAGTGGATAAAATTGATATTCTTATAAACAATGCTGGAATTACAAAAGATAATTTAGTAATTAGAATGTCAGAACAAGATTGGGATGATGTTATATCAATTAATTTAAAAGGTGTTTTTAATGTTACAAAATCAGTAGTTAAATCAATGATTAAACGTAGATACGGAAGGATTATTAATATAGCTTCTGTTGTAGGACAAATAGGTAACATAGGACAGATAAATTATGCAGCCACTAAAGGAGGTGTAATTGCAATAACGAAAACGTGTGCAAAAGAATTTGCATCACGGAATATTTTAGTTAATGCTATTGCTCCTGGTTTTATTGCTACTGATATGACTAATAACTTAACTGAGCAACAAAAAAATTATATTTGTTCTGTAATTCCACTTGCTAGATTTGGAAATGTAGTTGATATAGCTAGAGCTGCTCTTTTTTTAGCTAGTGAGGATTCATCTTATATAACAGGACATATATTGTCTGTTAATGGTGGAATATATATGTAGTATTTAATTTTGATTCTAATATAAAGAATATTAAATATAATATAGGAGAAATATAAGTTAAGATGATAGCAAAAGATTTAGAAACTAGAATAAAAGAAATTATAGTTGAACAATTAGGAGTTGAATTATCTCAAGTAGTTGATGAAGCATCATTTGTTAATGATTTAGGAGCAGATTCATTAGATACAGTTGAGTTGGTTATGGCTTTTGAAGAAGAATTTGGAATTAATATATCAGATGAAGAAGCTGAAAAAATTCAAACTGTTGGGAGTGCTATTGCATATCTAAAGAATAATATACCTATGCCATCCAAAGAGACAATAATCAAATAATGAGAAAAAGAATAGTTGTCACTGGAATTGGAGCTATAAGCCCAATAGGAATCGGGAATGAAGAATTTTCTAAAGCCCTCATGTCTGGGAAGTCTGGAGTAAGTTTGATAGATTCTTTTGATACAAGTATGTATAGTACTAAATTCGCAGCTATTATTAAAAATTTTAACCCAGAAAATTTTATTGAGAGAAAAAAACTGAAAAGAATGGCAAGATTTACTCAATTAGGTTTTTCTGCAGCTAAAATCGCTATAGAAGATTCTAAATTAAATTTAGATACAGTAAATATGTCAAGAGTTGGAGTTATAACTGGGATAGGAATTGGTGGGTTAGATGTTATTGAGGAAGAAGAGAAAACACTTTTATTTAAAAATGTTAATCGTGTAAGTCCATTTTTAATTCCTATGATAATTACTAATATACTTCCAGGAGAAATAGCTATAAAGTATGGATTTACCGGCCCTAATTATACTATTACTAGTGCATGTGCATCTTCTAATAATGCTATAGGGGATGCTATGTTAATGTTACGGTATGGACATGCAGATGTTATAATTACAGGTGGAGCGGAGAGTGCTATTTGTCCTCTTGGCCTGGCTGGCTTTTGTGCTATTAGAGCTTTGTCACAACGTAATGATACTTATCAAACTGCCTCAAGGCCGTTTGATAAGACTCGTGATGGCTTTGTTATGGCAGAAGGTAGTGGTATGCTAGTATTAGAAACCTTAGAACATGCATTAGATAGAGGTGCTTCAATATATGCAGAAATCATAGGATATGGCGCATCAAATGATGCTTATCACATTACAGCTCCATCCCCTGATGGAGCTTCTGTTGTCTTAGCAATAAAAAATGCTATTACTGATGCTAATATTTCCTATTCTGATATAGATTATATTAATGCTCATGGAACATCAACAAAATTAAATGATAAAATTGAAACATTAGCAATTAAACAAGTGTTTGGTAGTCATGCATATAAAATCCCTATTTCGTCTACAAAATCTATGATAGGTCATTTGCTAGGAGGAGCAGCAGCTATTGAACTTATAGCAACAATTCTTGCTATAAAGCTAGAATTCATACCTCCAACAATTAATTATGAATTCTATGATCCTGAATGTGATTTAGACTATGTTCCGAATACTATGAGAGTAAAATCTATTCATTATGCTATGTCTAATTCATTAGGATTTGGTGGACATAACGCAACCATCATAGTAAAAAAGTATATAAAATAAAATAAAAGGAAAAGATTAAATACAAATGGTAATGAATTATATGCTGTCTGAGGATGAAAAGTTTATAGTAGAAACAGCTAAAACAATTGCGAATGAAAAAATAATGCCTATAAGGCATCATTATGACAATAATAATGCTAACTTTCCTTGGGAGATCATAGAAGAATGTGCAAAAGCAGATCTCTGCGGGGTATATATT
The DNA here is from genome assembly GCA_031262135.1 of Endomicrobium sp. Lineage (GTDB taxonomy): Bacteria > Elusimicrobiota > Endomicrobiia > Endomicrobiales > Endomicrobiaceae > Endomicrobiellum. Next base: position 872 of record JAISIG010000027.1, on the reverse strand, counting down.
CCAGAGGAATATGAAGGCCTTGGAAAAGGTATAATGGGATTAATACTTGTCATTGAAGAATTATGCAAAGTAGATGGAGGTATCGCTTTAGCTATAGCTGCAACTGCACTTGGGACTTTACCTATTATTATGTTTGGTACTGAAGAGCAAAAAAGAAAATATCTACCATATATAGCTTCCGGAAAAAAACTTGTTGCATTTTGTTTAACAGAATCAAATGCTGGTTCTGATGTAACTGCACTAAATACCACAGCTAGTATAAATGGAGAGTATTATATATTAAATGGAACAAAATGTTTTATTACGAATGGAGGAGATGCTCAAATATATGTTGTTTTTGCAAAAACACAAATAAATAAAGGAAGTAGGGGCATTTCATGTTTTATCATAGAAAAAGGCACTGAAGGATTTAAATTTGGAAAGAAAGAACATAAAATGGGAATTAAAGCCTCTTCTACTAGAGAATTAATTTTTAATAATTGTAAAATACATAAAAATCAAATGCTTGGGCCACAGGGATTAGGTTTAATAATAGCAAAAAAAACTTTAGATTATTCTAGACCTGGAGTAGCTGCTCAAGCCTTGGGAATAGCTACAGGTGCATTATCTGAAGCCATAAAATATGCAAAAAGTAGAATTCAGTTTGGGAATCCTATAATTAAATTGCAGAGTATACAACATATGCTGGCAGATATGGCAACAGAAATCGAAGCAGGTAGAGCTTTGTTATATTCGTGTGCTAGAATGATTGATTCAAAAGTTTCTAAGCGTATAAGTAAAGAATCTGCTATGGTAAAACTGTTTTGTTCTGAAATGGCAATGAAAGTTACTATTAATGCTATGCAAATATTAGGTGGATATGGATATATAAC
>JAISIG010000031.1 GCA_031262135.1 Endomicrobium sp. | reverse complement strand
GAGATTTCAGCATCTACTACTATAGCTTATCCCGATGTTTTAGCATCATTGAAGGCTTTGGAGATTACAATAAGTGATCATATCCTAAATGGTTCTGCTGTAAAGTTTAATTATCTGGGTAGTTTTATTCCCGGCATAAAAGCAGAGGCTAAGGACACCTTAGAGGAGGTAGATAGTCATTCAATAAAGAGAGCAAAGTGTCGCTTTCTTCCATCGGTAGCTTTTAAGAACGACCTTCAAAAAACTTATTATCGTCAGGTGGATTTAGAAGTTACAGGCTATCAACCCAAGTCGGCAACCGACCTTTAATCTATCCTAACGGAAGTCGGGTAGTCTTTTTATTGTTTATGTTTTGTGTTTTTAAGGTGAGATCTTTGGGTCTCACCTTTTTCTTTATAACAAATTCCATTTTTATAATAATTTGGGAGATCTTATTGGGATTTATGATAATTTTTGATATAATAATAAATTGTTTTTGGTTATTTTTATAATTAATATAAGGTGTGTATTTGAAAAACACTTGACAAATAAAATTTTTGTCGTATATTTGCGTTTTGAATCAAAACATTATTCAAATAAAAAATAATATAAAATTATGACAGAACCAGTGTTTTTATTATTAGCAATATTAGCAATTATTCTTTTTGCATACGGAGTATTTATGATTTGTAAGGGAGTGTTAAATTATAGATATATAAAACGAGCAAAAAGAAATCCCCATTTAGTAAAACGTAGTTTTGGAATGGTGTATAATAAAAAGACAGGCAAAATAGAAGCCGATAATAAGATTATAGCTCCATACTAAATATCCCTCGTGTATGATAGAAAATAAAGAAAGGTCTCAATTATTAGATGACCTTTTAGAATGTATGGACTTTATTGGCTGGGTACCTTGCATAAATCAAGAATTATCTCTTAAATTTTTTAACACAGCAAATTCTTCTCGTTTTGATTATATAAATAACTGTCAATCTATATTATTGGGCGATATTGATAAGTATTCTATATCAATAAAAACAACACAAAAGAACGATGAATTTAAGACAAAGTATTATATTACAGCTACATCTTTCTATACTTGTAGAGATTCTAAGATTGGTAAAGAATTCAATAGAACGTTTAGATTTATATTTATTGGTGCAATAAATGATGAAATTTATCAAAACTCTTTTATTGAAAGAACAAAAACAGAAACAATATTCTTAAAAGATTTAAAAAAAGAAGAAAATTTACTTTTAGGAAAATTAATCATTCTTCCGTATTTAGAAAAAGTAAGAAATGAAGAAAATGAATTTTTAAAAGCAATACAAAAATTAGAAAAATTAAATGATATTTATAATGAAAAATACAGTAAAATAAGTTCTTCTTTTGAAGAGTTATCTGAAGCTAAAAAAAATGCATTAAATCAATACAAAATAGTTGAAAGTTGCTTTAAAAGGATAGAAGAAATAGAAGATGAAGAATATATAGAGAAAGAAGAAAAGGAAAAACTACATAAACCCACAATATTGGATGTTGCATTATATAGAGATGGTGTTTTATTCCTAAAAGATAATATTCAGTATCTTATAGATGATAAAGAAGATAAATATGTAAAAGATCATTTTGAAGTAAATAAATTAGAAGATTTTAGAAAACATATTGCTGTTCATAGGATATATAAGGAAGCCTATCACTTTATCAAATTCCTGTTCCACAAAAACTATTATCATGATGAAAAAGACGATACAATGTTACCTATATCTAATTTGCACCCACACCATAAAAATAATGAAGATACACAAAAAGATACACTATATAAAATAATAAAGCATCAATTAAATTCTTTTTTCAGTGAAATTTTCATTGAGAAACGCACCAATGAAAGCAAAAGAGAATCAGTTGGGGTTCTTTTATATGCTAAGGCATTTGTATCCGCATTTGCAAATAAAGGAATGATAAAGCATGATGATGCAGAAATATTAAATAAAAGAATAAACCTATCTATAAAAGATATAGAAACATTTTCTAATAGTCGTAAATATAATTTTACTTCATTTATACAAAGTAAGAGTCGCGTTACTGCAATTATATTAGGTTTAACCTTTGTTATGGCTTTCTCTCCATTAATTATAGAATTAAATGAAAAAACTTCTATCTTTAAATTTCTTGCATTTGAAAATCCTACATATAATACTACTATTGGATTAATTATTCCAATAGCTATATTTTTTATTATTGGATATTCCATACAAAGAATTGAACATTTATTTTCAAAAAATAAGATATATAGACCTCAAAAACAAAAATCAAATATTTTATTTGTAAATACAAATACTAAAAAAGGCAAATTGGATTGGAGGTATTCATGCCAAATCCTCCATTTATTTGATAAATTATCAACAAATAGTAAATATGTACGGATGCCTATTATAATAGGAATTATATCTATTCTGATAGTATTAGGTATAATATCAATAATAATAATATTCTAAAAATATATTCTTACTTTACTTCTCAAACAAACATATATTCATAAATATAAAATTTATTAAAACATATTACCCCCAATAAAAAAAGTCTCTAAAAAGAGACTTTTTTTATGTAATTATCTTTTTAAAATAGCATTCATTAGTTACCATTAGATACTATTAGTTGCCATTAGTTACTATTAGATTTCACATTAATTTTTGCATTCTATTTGTTTGTATCTTTGCTGTATAGAAAAAAAATAAAGGAGTACTCAAATAGCATTTTTATTCTATGTTTTTGTTTCTCTTCTTGAAAAAAAGAATGAGAAATATTGTTTAACTTTTTTAATTTTTAGAATTATGGCAATAGATTATGTACGTGTAAAACGTAAGATTTTAGTTGGTAAAGTACCCGGTTACAAGTATCTTGCTCGTATTTATAGGGGGCAAGATATAAAAATGGATCAGATAGCTAAGGAGATTTCAGCATCTACCACTATAGCTTATCCCGATGTTTTAGCATCATTGAAGGCTTTGGAGATTACAATAAGTGACCATGTCCTTAATGGTTCTGCTGTAAAGTTTAATTATCTGGGTAGTTTTATTCCCGGCATAAAAGCGGAAGCTAAGGACACCTTAGAGGAGGTAGATAGTCATTCAATAAAGAGAGCAAAATGTCGCTTTCTTCCATCGGTAGCTTTTAAGAACGACCTTCAAAAAACTTATTATCGTCAAGTAGATTTAGAAGTTACAGGCTATCAACCAAACAAAAAAGAATAGTAACTAAAAGTTATTAACAAAAAAATAATAACAAAGAGTTATTATAAACGAACAAAGACGCCCAAAAGGCGTCTTTGCTTTGTTTTTATTGTTTTAACGTTTTTATTATTTATAATAATTTCATTACTTGTTATATTAGTTTTTAGTAAGCAACATATCTATTGCAAACCTTTCTCCTTTTTTTACATCCCTATTTATTTTTTTTCCTTGAATTTCTTTCCAATATTTTGGATGCAAGCCATAACCGGGACGCACTGAGCGTACATTTTGTTCAGTAATAATATCCCCCGCTTTCATATCCTGTGCAATATATAGCGAACGGGCAATATTTCGTCCTTTAATTTTTGAAATATCTGCTGGATAATCAATCTTACCTAATGATTTTTCAGCATCACGAATATATTTTACCATTTCAGTAAATTCTTTTTCGTCCATAGAAAATGCAGAATCTGCACCTCCAATACTACGATCAATTATGAAATGTTTTTCTATTACCTTAGCACCAAGTGCCACTGCTGTTACTGGTGCTATCCATCCCATAGTGTGATCGCTTAACCCCACCTTTACGCCAAAACGTTGTGCCATATCGGCAATAGTATATAAGTTTGCATCTTCCAATGTAGCGGGATATTGAGAAGTACATTTTAGCAAAGTAATATCATTGTTTCCAACAGAGAGACAAGTGTCAATTGCAAGACGTATATCTTCCTGAGTTGCTATGCCTGTTGAAATAATCATTGGCTTGTTTTTACGAGCAGCATATTCTATAAGGGGTATATCAGTTATTTCAAATGAAGCAATTTTATAAATAGGATTTTTAATAGTTTCTAAAAAATCTACTGCTGACTTATCAAAAGGTGTAGAAAAGCATACTAATCCTTCTTTATGGGCTGCATCAAATAATTCTTCATGCCATTCCCATGGAGTATATGCTTCTTTATATAGATCATACAAATAACGTCCTTGCCATAGAGAGCCTTTTTCTGTTTCAAAATCGGACATTTTCACATTCAATGTAATGGTATCTGCCGTATATGTTTGTAACTTTATAGCATCAGCTCCTGCCCTTTTTGCTGCCTTTATAGTAGCAAGAGCTGTAGCTTTACTGCCATTATGATTTGCAGACAATTCTGCTATAATGAAAGTTTTATCCATGTATTATTGTTGATAATTGTTTTTTAAAATATCCCATTCTTTTTTTAAAATTGCAAGACCAACAACATCAAAATATTTTTCCCCTTTTTTTATATGATTACGATAATAAGCCTCTCTACGAAAACCAAATTTTTCATGAAGATTAATTACTTTATTATCAGAGAAAGCTTCACAACGCAATTTATTTAATTTTAAAGTATCAAAAACATAAGATAAAATTAAATATTCAACCTTTGAAGCAATACCAAGACCTCTAAAATTAGTATTACCTATATAAAAACCCCAAAAACAACTATCATATAAATCACTAATTTCTGATATAGAAACTACACCTACTGCTTGATTATCATATTCTATTATCCAATATCTTGATGAATTATCATTACTTATTTTTTTAAACCACTGAATTTGTTGTTCTGGAGAGATAATATTATCAGTATACATATACTGACTAACTTCTTTTGAATTTCTCCAATTACGTATTGTTTCAAGATCTGATTCTAAAATAGATCTTAATTTTACATCGCTCATTTTATTGAATATATTTTGAATGAATAACTATATCTATATATTTATTATTAAATAAATAATGTTCTTTTAATACCGCTTCTTTTATCAGCCCATTTTTTTCAAAAACTTCATATATATGGGGACGAAGGTCAAAAGCATAAGTATATATCTTATGCAATTTTAATTCATCAAAAGCTACCTTGTATAGTAAATTTAAATAATTAGTCCAATGTTTTTCAAACTCTAACTTTTCTAAATTTGTATCCATTATAAATGAAATTTCAGCATTATTGTTGAGCCAATTTATATGAACCAATCCTCCATAACCTATACACTTTTCATTGTACATATAAGAAAATAAAATTTGATCAGGAAATTCTTGTTCAAATAATGGTTTTATAGTATTTTTAAAATAATTATCTTGATCATTTTTTGTTAATATTTTTGTTTGTCTTAAATGAAACATTTGTTCATTACGCCATTTCATTATATCAAACCTATCTTCCATTCTTATAGGAATAATAGAATAGTTATTTTGTGAAAATATTTGATTATTTAAGCATTTGTAATAATTCATACTTCATCTCTGCTAATTTCCAATCTGTCAATGTATCTAAATCTTGCACTTCTAATTCTGATAATTCTATACCCGCAGTATTTTCTCCCCAAAATGTTTTTTCTTTTAAATATGTTTCAATTTTTGAAATATAAAATTGTCCTGCATCGTGGTATATTTTTTCAAGATCTTGCGAACGAGTTAATCTAAATTCCTCATTAATCATTTTAACTTTTCCGTCAATGATATGTAATCCACGTTGAATAGGGTATGAATATGCGACCATAGTAAATACAGAATCTATCTCTTTATTTAACATTGAAAAAGCTTTCAACAATATATTTTCTGTAATAAAAGGAGCTGTGGGGTAAATACAAGCTACATTATCGTATCTTTTACCTATATCATTATAACATTTTAAAACCTCAAGAATTACATCGCTAGTAGAAGCATAATCATTTGATGTTAGTGCTGAACGCATAAAAGGGACATTAGCACCATATTGTTTTGAAATTTCACATATTTCATTATCATCTGTTGATACCATAATTTCATCAAACAGATTAGATTTTATTGCAGCCTCTATTGAATATGCAATAATAGGTTTTCCAAAAAAATCTTTTATATTCTTTCTTGGTATCCGTTTACTCCCACCGCGTGCAGGAATTATACATAAATTTTTCATTTATTATTGATAAAATTTATAACTTTTTCAATAACATAGTTCTGTTCTTCATCTGTTAGAGATGGATACATTGGAAGAGCAAGACAATGTTTATAGTATTCTTCAGATATTGGAAAATCTCCATTTTTCCATCCTAATTTTTGATAGTATGGCATAGTATGAACTGGAATATAAAGTACCTGAGAAAATATACCATTTTCTTTTAAATAGTCATATAATGGCTTTCGCAAATCACTATCAACTTCAATAATGTATAAGTGAAATGCATGAACAATATTTTTAGCTCTATAAGGAGTTTGTATATTTATATTTTTAAAAGCTAAATCATATTTATTTGCTATAATATTACGTCTTTCAATACTCCAATCAATTCTTTTTAGTTGAGATATTCCTAAGGCAGCCTGAATCTCAGTAATACGATAGTTGTAACCAAGCTCTTGCATTTCATAGTACCATCCACCATCATTATTGTTAACGAATTTTTCAGAATCTTTTGTTATACCGTGTGTTCTATATAATAGTAATTTATCAAATAGATCTTTTCTATTAGTAGTTATTGCTCCTCCTTCTCCTGTTGCAATATGTTTTACTGGATGAAATGAAAATACTGTTAAATCAGAATACTTACAATTACCAACCATTTGTTTTTCGCCATTGCTATCTATGAAACTTCCACCTATTGCGTGACAAGCATCAATAACTATGGAAAAACCATATTGTTTTGAAAGTTTGTGAAGTTCTTCTTCATCAATTGGGTATCCTGCAAAAGCAACAGGAATTACTGCTTTGTAAGTTCCTTTTGGAGAATCCATCAAAATTGTTTTCAATTTCTCCAAATCCATTAAGTGGGTATTAGGATCTATATCACAAAATGTAACCTCTGCACCCATATACCTAAAACCATTTGCACTTGCAACAAAGGTTATGGGTGTTGTAATGACTTTATCTCCTTCTTTAATGTCTAACGCCATTGCACATAAATGCAATGCCGCTGTTCCATTATTAACCATACAAGTATAGTTGCATCCTAAATAATTGGAAAAATTATTTTCAAATTCAACTATCTTAGGACCTTGTGTAAGATAATCAGATTTTAACGTTTCTACAACCATGTTAATATCTTCATCAGTTATATACTGACGTCCATAGGGAATATGTTTCATAGTTATTTTACTTTAAATTCTGGATTAACGTATTTTACAATATTTTCTCTCATACTTTCAATTGTTTCCCACTCTGTATTATTGTCAGAAGCATAATAAAAGTCTGCTGAAACAAGTTTTCCATTGTAGTGTTTTGTATAATCTTCATGTTTGTTTTTAAATGAAACTGATGGTAATATTGCATAATATTTTCCTATATCTATTGTATTAAGAGCATCTGTTTTAGTTATCATTTCTTCATGAAGTTTTTCTCCTGGACGAATACCTATTTCCACTAATGGAACATTAGGAGCAATTGCCTTTGCTACATCTGTTATGTGATATGATTTAATTTTAGGAATAAATATCTCACCACCAATATGATTTTTTAAAGCCCACATAACTAACTCTACACCATCTTCAAGTGAGATATTAAATCTTGTCATACGCATATCAGTAATAGGAAGTTCTTTTGCTCCATTATCCATCTTTTCTATAAAGAAAGGTATAACAGATCCTCTTGACCCCATTACATTACCATAACGTACAACAGAAAATTTAATTTTCTTAGAACCGCTAATATTATTAGCTGCTGTGAAAAGTTTATCTGATGTTAATTTTGTTGCACCATATAAATTAATTGGAGCACAAGCCTTATCGGTAGATAGGGCAACAACATCCTCAACTCCACATTTCAAAGCCGCATTTATTACATTTATTGCTCCATTTATATTTGTTTTTATACATTCTTCTGGATTATATTCAGCAGTATCCACCTGTTTTATAGCGGCAGCATGTATTATCACATCTACATCTTCACACGCTCGTTCTAAACGCTCTGCATCTCTAACGTCTCCTATAAAGAATCTTAATTGAGGATATTTATCTTTTGGATACATTTGTCGCATTTTAAATTGCTCCAATTCTCCACGTGAATAGATTATAATCTTCTTCACATCTGGATAATCCCTTAAAATAGTCTTTACAAACATTTTTCCAAAAGAACCTGTACCTCCTGTTATTAAAACTTGTTTTTTATTCAACATAATATTTTTTTATATAAAATGATTTTAATTTTTATTTTTCGTTTTTATATACTTTCATAGCATATCATAAAGTTTCATCATATTGCAATGCTTTGCATAAATTATTGGTCATATTCCACCAACCATTTCTCTATGGTCTTTGTTTCTTTGCTGAAATTTACTCCGACTTTTATAATTGTGCGTTTATCTATATTAAAAGGTATCGTATAGTTCTTTTCGTTAATTTGTTTTAATGCCTCCTCTGCACTCCCATCCAATTTAAATTCCATAATATAGATATATTTATCGGTTTGCAACATTAAATCAATACGTCCTTGTGAGGTATGATATTCCACTTTGGTATAGAACCCAATCAAACGAAATAGGATGAAAAGCACATTCTGATAATGTAACTCCAATTCTTTGGTCTGCTCGTATGGAATATCTGCAAAGAAAGATTGAAGCCGCTGAAAAAAGGCACCATAATCACCATTACGAACTTCTTTTACAAATTGAGAGATTTCAAAAGAAGAGTTCCCTTGATTCACTCTATTAGTATAAAACGGCAGTAAAAACTCCACAAACCCATCCTCTACCTCTTTATTAGGGTATCCTAAATGATATAATCTAAACTCCGCATCGTAATCTTTTATTGTTAGATATCCGCTTTGATATATAACTGGTACTGGGTTTTGTGTTGAAGCATCTATACTTGTCAAAGCATTAGCATCAATTACTACATCTTCTAATTTAGAAAGTTCAAAGTTACTTCTTTTTAACAG
>JAISIG010000026.1 GCA_031262135.1 Endomicrobium sp. | reverse complement strand
GGAGCTGCTTTTATTGATGATATTTTAGGAGTAATTATTCTTACTATTATTTCTAATATTGTTATTGGGAATAAGATTTCATTATATAGTATTAATAAAATTCTTATCAAAATCATTCTTTTTTTTATTTTTTCTTTTATTTTTGGATTATTAATACCAAAGTTATATAAATGCTTTCGAAATATGAGCCAGGATTATGTAATATTAATTATCACTATTGCTATATGTTTTATATTTTCTATATTATCAGCTAAGGTAAATCTTGCTCCAATAGTCGGAGCATTTGTATCTGGAATTATGATAACTCAAACAGATCAAATACGAAAAATACAAAAAGATATTAAACCTATCTATGCATTCTTTGTTCCAATATTTTTCGTGTTAATGGGAACCAATATAAAACTAAATATTTTTAATCCTTTTATAATGAAGAATGTCAAATTTTTTATTATGACAATATCTCTTTTTATTGCTGCGTTTGTAGGAAAACTACTATCTGGATTTGCTATACTAAGAACAAAGCTAAATAAACTTATAATAGGTTTATCTATGGTGCCTAGAGGAGAAGTAGGATTGATTTTTGCAAGTATAGGATTGCAATATCATATTTTTGATGTAAATTATTATAGTGTTTTAATAACAGTTATAATGTTATTAACTATCATTACCCCGATATTATTAAAATATATATTAACAAAGAAATGAACTATGGTAAATTAATTTTAAATGTTTATGAGTAGATTAATGGCGATAGATTATGGTTTCAAAAAAATAGGGATAGCTTTAACAGACCCATTACAAATTATTGCAAAACCATTCCAAACGATTAAAAACATTTCTTTAATAAATAGTGCTGCAAAAATAGTAAGTATTTCGAAAGAACAAAATGTAACAACAATTGTTTTAGGCTTACCAATTAATATGGATGGAACATTTGGTAAAATGACAAAATATATATATCAGTTAAGTAAAACTATACTGAAATTAACTGATATTCAAATTGTTACATTGGATGAAAGATTAACTACACAGCAAGCAAAAGATGTGTTAATAATCCTTAATATAAATAGTAGGTCTTATAAATTAATTGAAGACATAATAGCGGCTGCATTAATTCTGCAGACATATCTAGAACTAAAATCTTAGCGCATTTTAAATGCAAAATTATATGTCTCATACTAATAAAATAAAAAATATTATATTTCTATTCTTAATATTCTCATGTTATAACATTAAGAATGCTATATTAAGAACTATTAATCAATATAATACTAGAGGAAAAATAGTTAGGGTTACAATTCCTGAAGGTAAAGATATAAAAGAGACAGCAGAACTAATTGGGAAGGCTTTGCCAATTAACAAAAAGACATTTATCCAAATTGCTAGACATAATAATATGGAAGGCTATTTAATGCCAGAAACTTATTTTTTCAATATATATATGAATGAAAGACAAATAATTGATACAATGTATAAAGAATTTACAAATAAAATTACTCATAGTATGTATGATAGAGCTAAAAAATTACATTTAACTTTTCATGAAATTGTTACGTTAGCATCCATTATAGAAAAAGAAGTTTCTAAACCATATGAAAGAAGAACAGTCGCTGCAGTGTTTTATAATAGATTAGGACAAAAAATTAAGTTACAATCTTGTGCAACAGTTTTATATGCTATTGGTCAAAAAAAATTAAGACTTACTAATAAAGATACTTGTATCAATTCCCCGTATAATACTTATAAATATTTTGGATTACCTCCAGGCCCAATTTGTAATCCTAGTTTGGATTCAATTAAGGCAGCGTTATATCCAACAAATTCTAAGTTACTATTTTTTGTTTCCACAGGACATGGAACTCATTTATTTGCAAGAAATTTTAGAGATCACAAAAAAAATAAACAACTGATAAAAAGAGATCTTAATGATAAAAAAAAGAATTTACTTAGACAATAGTGCTACAACTCCTATATCTAAGGATGTAGTAAAAGAAATGCAAAAGTATTTTTCTGAATCATACGGAAATGCATCAAGTTTACATTATTTTGGAAGACAAGCCAAGCAAGCTGTTGAAAGTTCAAGAGCAAAAATTGCCAAATTAATTAATGCTGAGATTGACGAAATAATATTTACAAGTTGTGGAACAGAGTCAAACAATCTTGCTATACTAGGAGTAGCTAAAGCTTATGGTGATTATGGTCACATAATAACTAGTCCTATTGAACACTATTCAGTCTTGTCACCTTGTAATTATCTAAAAAATAGAAATTATCAAATAACATATATAGATGTAAATCAAAGTGGAATAGTATCACCTACAGATTTAATAAATTCATTACAAGAGAATACTATACTTATTAGTATTATGCATGCAAACAATGAAATAGGTGTAATTCAACCAATTGAAGATATTGCATCTAAATTATATAAAATAAATCAAACTAGAAAACAAAAAGTATATTTACATACTGATGCAATACAAACTGCTGGGAAGCTTAATATAAATGTTAAAAACCTAGGAATAGACTTACTTAGCATATCAGCACATAAACTACATGGGCCAAAAGGAATAGGGGCATTGTATGTAAAAAGAGGGATCAAGATATTTCCAATACTGTTTGGAGGGCACCATGAAAAGAATCTTAGACCTGGAACTGAGAATGTATTAGGAATAGTAGGACTGTCAAAATCATATGAAATTGCATATAATAGTCTTAAAGATCATTATTCACATGTATTGAATCTCAAGAGAAGATTAGAAGAAGGCATTTTAAATGATATATCTGATGTTACAATAAATACTGATAAAACTAATAGTCTTCCTCATATTCTCAATGTTAGTTTTAAATATATTGAAGGAGAATCACTATTACTTATGCTTGATATGTATGGTATAGCTGTTTCTACTGGATCAGCTTGTACTTCTGATTCCTTAAATCCATCACACGTATTAACCTCAATAGGACTTAATACAATTGCAGCTAGAGGATCTATTCGTTTCTCATTAAGTTATCAAAATACACTAAAGGAAATTGACTATGTATTGTCAGTACTTCCAAAAATAGTAAATGATTTACGTTTAATGTCACCTATGTGGAAAAAACATACTGTTTACTAATTTAATTGATTGTGAAAAAAGTCTTATTTTGATACAATATTTTTATATTTAATTTAAATGACGTTTATTCAAATATCAAATGGAAAGAAAATTTAAGCTTACACGTGTTACTAAAGAAACTAAAGTCTTTATTAATCTTAATATAGATGGAAAACTTAGTAATAATTCTTTAGTGTCTACTAGCATAGGATTTATGGATCATATGTTAGCAGTCTTAGCTATGTATTCTGGTATGGACTTAGTTATTAAAGCTTCTGGTGATACACATATAGATGATCACCATCTGTTAGAGGATATAGGAATTACATTAGGGCAAACATTAAAAGAAGCCTTAGGTAAAAAAATTGGAATAATGAGATATGGTTTTTTTATGTTGCCTATGGATGAAGCATTAAGTTATGTTTCATTAGATTTATCAGGTAGGTTTTTTTTAGATTATGCTGTTACACTATTTGAGTATGGGGTAAACATAAAGTTTAATTATAATTTAATGTATGATTTCTTTTATGCTTTTGCATATAATGCAGGTATGAATCTTCACATTAGAACACTAAGCGGACGTAGCAATCATCATATTATGGAGTCTATTTTTAAAGCTCTAGGGCTTTCTCTTAAACAAGCAACAACATTTTATCAATGGAAAACTAATAATAATTTACCATCTACAAAAGGAATACTATCATAAATAATAATATTGCTGTTATAGATTACGGATTTGGAAACATTCAAAGTGTATTAAATGCTTTATCCATTTTAGGAGTTCATGGATACAGAATTCATAACGATTCATCAAAGATATTCTCTTTTAATGGCATAATACTACCAGGGGTAGGAGCTTTCTCTCCTGCTATGAATTTTTTACATACAAGAAAATTTGATTTAGCACTAGATGAATATATAAAAAATGGGAAAATGGTATATGGAATATGTTTAGGTTTTCAACTGTTATTTGACATAAGTTATGAGAATGGAGAACACAAAGGATTAGGATTCATACATGGAAAAGTAACAAAATTTAATCATAAAAGTATACATTTAAAAGTTCCGCATATGGGATGGAATAATATTTATATCAACAATACTAATAGTAATTCAATGTTTAGAAATATAATAGACAAAGAAAGATTTTATTTTGTACATTCCTATTATGCTATTCCATTAAATTCATACCAATCTTCTAGTCATTGTATATTTGGAGTGAAATTTTGTTCTTCTATCACTTATAAAAATATTTGGGGGAGTCAGTTCCATCCAGAAAAAAGTGGAGATAAAGGGTTACAAATTTTGAGAAATTTTATAAATGAGGTAAATAAATTAAAATGATCATTATTCCAGCAATTGATATAAGGCAGGGTAAATCAGTCAGATTAAAACAGGGTAAATTAGAGGAAGAAACTGTTTACTCAAATGACCCTGTCTTCCTTGCTAAATTGTGGCAAGCAAAAGGAGCTGAACGATTACATATTGTTAATTTGGACGGAGCTTTTAATTGTATTAACAATAATAAGGAGATCATTAAACAAATTTGTTCTGAAGTTAATATTCCAGTTGAAGTTGGTGGTGGGATAAGAGACATTGCAAAAGTTCATGAAATTTTTGATTTAGGAGCTACTTATGTAGTCCTTGGGACAGTTGCTATTTATAACCCTGAGGTTATTAGAAAATCTATAGAAGAGTATGGCTCAGATAAAATTATTATTGCAATTGATGCGAAAGAGGGGAAAATAGCAATAGATGGATGGAAAGATGTAACAGCCATTGGTGTCTTAGAACTATTAGATAATTTATATAAGATTGGTATTAAAGAAGTTATTTACACTGATATTTCTAGAGACGGAATGTTTACAGGTCCTGATTTAGCTGGAATTAGCCAAATAAATGAATTCTGTGAGCAAAAACTTAGATTAATCGCTTCTGGTGGAATTAAAACAGTTCAAGATATTATCACATTAAAGCAGTATAAAAATGTCATCGCTACTATTGTAGGCAGTGCTTTGTATACTACTGATTTTCAATTAGAAAGTGCTATAAAAGACATACAACATGATTAACAACATTGTAATAAATACAAAAGGGTATTATTATAAGAAATGCTAGGAATTAGAGTTGTTCCATGTTTAGATATAACTAATGGGAGAGTTGTTAAAGGAACAAAATTTTTAGAATTAAAAGATGCTGGAAATCCAATAGATATTGCAAACTATTATAGTGAAAATGGAGCAGATGAAATAATTTTTTTAGATATTACAGCAACCTTTGAGCAACGTAAAACTACAATTGATCTCATTGATAAAACAGCAAAAAAAGTATTTATTCCTCTAACAGTTGGTGGAGGAATAAAAACATTATTTGATATAAGAAATATTTTAAATGCTGGGGCTGATAAAGTTGCTATTAATTCTGCAGCTGTAGCAGATCCGAAAATTATTTCACAAGCCAGTAATATGTTTGGGAAACAATGTATTGTTGTAGCAATAGATGCAAAAAAAGTAGGATTAAAAAAATGGAATGTATTTACTCA
Organism: Endomicrobium sp.; assembly: GCA_031262135.1. Classification (GTDB taxonomy): domain Bacteria; phylum Elusimicrobiota; class Endomicrobiia; order Endomicrobiales; family Endomicrobiaceae; genus Endomicrobiellum. Next base: position 3,749 of record JAISIG010000026.1, on the reverse strand, counting down.
TGGTGGAAGAATTAATACTGGAATAGATGCTGTAGAATGGGCTATAAGCGTTACACTGCTTGGAGCAGGTGAAATTCTGTTAACAAGTATGGACAAAGATGGAACAAAAGATGGATATGATATAGAGCTTCTCAATATAATTGCACATTCTACTTCAATTCCGATTATAGCTTCTGGGGGAGCTGGGGAATTAAAACATTTCTTAGAAGCTTATAGTGCTGGAGCTTCTGCTATTCTTGTAGCATCCTTATTTCATTACAAAGAATTAACAATAAAGCAAGTAAAACAATATTTACAGTCTCATCATATACCAGTGAGATTATAAGTGATTTCAATAAAGGGAGTTTATGTTGTGAAAACATTTTTAGACAAATTTAAATTTGACAATAAAGGTCTTATTCCTGTTGTTGTTCAAGATATTCAAGATAACACAGTATTAATGTTAGCATATATGAATAACTTAGCTATGTATAAAACTCTTCAAACTAAGCAGGCAACGTTTTGGAGTCGTTCTAGAAATAAACTTTGGGTAAAAGGAGAACAGTCTGGGAATATACAAGAAGTCAAAGAATTTTATTATGATTGTGATAATGATTGTATTTTAATAAAAGTTAAACAAACTGGGTTAGGAGCTGCTTGTCATACAGGCTATAGAAGTTGTTTTTTTTCAAAGGTTAACTTACTAAAAATACATGAAAATGAAAAAATAATATCAGAAATTGTAGGAAAAAAAATTTTTGAACCTAATAAGGTGTATTAACTATACTATTATGACAAAGAAAAAAGATAACAATGAAACTATTTGGACCAGTTGTAAGAAATGCGAAAAAATTTTCCTTTTGAAGGACTTTCAAAAGAATCTTATGGTATGCCAAAAATGCGGCTATTACCAAAGACTTAATGCTAATACTAGAATTAATTTTACAGTAGATAAAAGTAGTTTTAAAGAAATGGATAAAAATCTTCAATCTATCAATTTTTTACGATTTCCTCATTATACGGATAAGTTAAATAAATATTATATAAATAGTGAAGAAGCTGTATTAACTGGATTGGCTAAAATTGATGGTATAGATGTTGTTATTGCAGTTATGGATTTTGAATTTATGGGTGGTAGTATGGGGTCTGTTGTTGGAGAGAAAATAACTAGAGCTATTGAATATGCTATTAAAACTAAATTGCATATTATTATTTTCTCAGCTTCTGGTGGTGCAAGAATGCAAGAAGGAATAATGTCCCTTATGCAAATGGGAAAAATTAGTTCTGCTCTTTCAATATTAGCAGATAACAAACTAGCTTATATCTCCGTTTTAACAGATCCTACTACTGGAGGGGTAGCAGCCAGCTTTGCATTTTTAGGAGATATTATTATATCAGAGCCAAAAGCTTTAATAGGTTTTGCAGGCCCACGTGTAATAGAACAAACTATGAAACAACGTTTACCTAAAAACTTTCAATCTGCAGAATTTCTAAAGAAGCATGGAATGCTTGATATGATTGTAGAAAGAAAAGATATAAAAACTACTTTAAGCAAATTATTAAAGTTTATTAATAGTTAATTAATAAGTGAATAGTATTTTAAAAATATTGTATTGTAATGAATATAAGTCTATGCGATATAGTCTATTAAAAATTAGTAAATTTTTTTTAAGCATAGGAAATCCTCATCTTAATTTAAAAACAATTCATATAGCTGGAACTAATGGAAAAGGCTCTACTGCAGCTTTTATATGTGAAATACTACAATCTAGTGGCTATAAAGTTGCCCTTTATACATCACCTCATTTAATAGATATTACAGAACGTATACAAATTAATGGAATAAATATCCCAAAAGACACTTTTAATTCTATCTCGCAAACATATTTAAAAAAAGCAATTAAATATCAACTTTCATATTTTGAATATCTCACTGTTGTAGCAATAATATATTTTGTTGAACAACAAGTAGATATTGCTATTATTGAGTCTGGCATTGGAGGAAGACTCGATGCTACGAATATTATAAAAAATACTATGATATGTATCATAACGTCAATTTCAAAAGATCATCAAGAAATACTGGGTAATACTTTACAAAATATAGCTTTTGAAAAAGCTGGGATTATCAAAAAAAATGCATATGTAATCTGTGGGAAGCTTCCAAAAACAATTATTGAATCATTGTATAAAAAAACTAATAGAAAGCTTTATGCATATGGTGTGGACATTCAAGGAATACTTCACAATATAGATCAATATAAACAACAATTTGATTATATCAATAAATATGATAATTTAAAAATAAAATCTATTGAAACTCGAATGCTTGGTATACAACAAATGATTAATGCTTCTCTTTCTATTTGTACTGCTAATCTTTTAAATAAAATCGGATATAATGTTAGTGAGAATAATATAAGAAATGGAATTAAAAATACAAAATGGATTGGCAGATTTGATATAATTAATATTCAAACAAATAATAATAAATTTAAATTAATAGTTGACGGTGCTCATAATAGTCATGGAGTATATTATTTTTTTCATACTTTAAAACAATTAAATTTATTAAAAGAAAAAAGAATAATTATTTTTGCTGTTATGAAAGATAAAAAATACAAAATCATGATTGAATATATCATTCCTTTTGCTAAAGAGATTATTTTACCATATATACATAACACACGAGCTGTTGATCCAAAAATTTTAAAGAAAGAATTCTCTAAATATATAGCACTTAATAAAATTCATATAGTATATTCGATAAAAGAGGCTTTAAACATGAGAAGTTACAATAATGAAATAGTACTGATTTTAGGGTCACTTTATCTAGTAGGAGAAGTACTTTCTTTTCTAAAGTATTCTCAAGTATTTCAAATCATTAAGTAAATCTTTTTATATAAAAAAGTAATTTTCTATTTTTAAGTTTTTGTATATACATGATAGTTATAATCATTTGTTGAATAATAAACAAAAACTATTCTATAAATATACTGAAATTGTAATTATAGAATTAGATTATGTAATGACTGAGCCTGTAATTGTAGTATAAACTATTCTCATATTAATCACATAAAAATATAATATTGATGTTATTAGTGATATGACAATAGTAAACTAAACTAAACTTAGATTTAACATAAGTATCGATGTATAATCAATAATAATGTAATATTCTATAAACTACATAATTTTTAGATAAGAATATCATTAAGAATATTCCATATAGTATATACCAGAAATAATATGTACCTGAATGATTATTTTAATTTATACTATAATTATAAATATAATATATATCTTTAAAATCTAACTCTTAGCTTAGAATTTTTGCTTACATTGAAAGATGCTACTATAAATAGTCAGTTTTTAGCAAATACTATCATTCTTCTGAAACTAAGAATTATCAGTTAAGCAATTTTTTTTTAGCAAGTATATTGTGATATTTTTACTGAATGGAACTTGAATTATAATTTAAAAAATAGTAAAAGTTTTGAACGTAATATTTGTGATCATCATCTTAAAGTATTAAAAGCTATATTATTGGAATATCATGGAAAACAGATAGGAATCAACAATTACAAGTATTAATTAACAAAAATACACATACATGAAAAGCCATAAAAAAGTGAAAAAAATCCAAAAATCGTGAAAATGCTAAATTCCTGAAAGTTCCTATAATGAGGAGAGATGGCCGAGAGGTTTAAGGCATCAGTTTCGAAAACTGATATATAGATTCTTATTCGTATCGAGGGTTCGAATCCCTC
>JAISIG010000030.1 GCA_031262135.1 Endomicrobium sp. | reverse complement strand
CAATCTTTAATTCTTATTTTAGCTTTAAACAATATCCCAGCTATGACAGGAATAGCGGTAGTTAAACATGCCACTTTAGCCTGGAGTGTATTAACTACTATAACTCTTGTAACTGGTGTTATGTTTGTTATATGGTTGGGAGAACAAATTACAGAATATGGAATAGGAAATGGAATTTCATTAATTATATTAATTGGAATCATAGAAAGACTTCCAGAAGCGTTATGGAATATATTTCAATTAGTAGAAAAAAATCATAATTTTAAACCAACAGTATTATTCTTAATTTTTATTACAATAGTAATTTTTATAATCACTATATTGGTTGAAACGGCACAAAGGGAACTTCCTATACATTACACAAAGAAAGTTATTGATCAAAATATTTATAATCAACAAATGTCATTTTTACCTATAAAAATAGACCAATCTGGAGTTATGGCTATCATATTTACAGTATCCGTTTTAGCAATTCCATTAACTATAGCGCAAATTTTTCCACAACTATTTTTTTTAGGTTATCCTATATCAAAAAAAATATTATTTTTTTATAGTCACATGCATAATTGTTATAATATTGTATATTCTATTTTAGTAATTTTTTTCTGTTATTTTTATAATCTTATATCCTTTAATCCAAGCGATATAGCACAACACTTAAGAAAATGCAATGGATTCATTCCTGGAATAAGATCTGGAGAACAAACACGTATATATCTAAAACATATTATAGATAGATTAACACTTTTTGGAGCATTATTTGTATCTTTGATAACAATTTTACCAGATTATTTAAGGAAAATATTTAATGTTCCATATTTATTCAGTGGAACATCATTTTTAATTACTGTAGGTATTACATTGGAAATTATAGCACAAATCAAATCTTACTATGTTATGAAAAATTATGAAAATTTTATGATTAATAGTAATTTCTATATTGATAAGGTTAAAAAATACAAAAGAAATGATAATGCATACAAATCGTAACAACTATGTTATATTAGGTCCTCCTGGATCAGGTAAAGGCACTCAAGCTAGAAAGCTTGTTTTTCATTTAAACTTAATGTATTTGTCTACTGGAGAAATTTGTAGACAGTTAGCTAGAGATGATAATGGAATTAAAAGTATTATTGAATCAGGAAGATTACTTTCTGATATTCAAATTACAACACTAATAAGAAGATACATTAAGGATAATATTGCACAAATAAAAAATAAAGGAATTATCTTTGATGGATTTCCAAGAACATTACAACAAGCAAAAGATTTATCTATAATACTAGACAATTTAAATATTAAACTAAATATTGTTTTTGTCATTAAGTTAAAATTGAAAGAATCTATGAATAGAATACTTGGAAGGAAAATTTGTAATGTATGTAGTTCAATTTATAATTATGAACATAGTGTAGGTCGAAGTATTCATTGTGCTACTTGTAATAATGTTTTAATAGAACGTTCTGATGATAAAGTAAATACCTTAAAGAGAAGATTTGAAATTTATCAAAAACAAACTGAGGTTGTAATAGAATATTATAATAATGCACCTGATATAGTTATGTTGTTTATAGATGGGGAACAAAATGAACAACAAGTTTTTCAGCAAATTAACAAAAAACTAAACATAATAATATAAGGAGGATAAAGATATTATTTTAAACCATATGCAAACAAGTAATATAAAATTAAAAACTCAAAAAGAAATAGAAAAAATGAGGACCGCTGGGCATGCTGTTGGTAATATATTAAGGAAGATAGAAGACATCATTTCTCCTGGTATTACTACAAAAGATATAGATATTTTTGTGGAAAAGTATATATATTCTTTAGGAATGATTCCAGCTTTTTTAGGAACAAAAGGAATGTCTTCTAATTTCCCTGCATCAGTTTGTACATCTATAAATAATGAAGTTGTTCATGGAATTCCTAGCTTTAAACGTTCCTTAAAATCTGGTGATATAATTTCCATTGATATAGGGGTTATTTTTGATGGATACTATAGCGATGCAGCAAAAACTTATGCTGTTGGAACAATCTCAGATAAAGCTTCAAAACTTCTTAACATTACCGAACTAGCATTATATCATGGAATTGATCAGGTTTATCATGAAAATTATCTTGGAAATGTATCCTATGCTATTCAAAATACTGTAGAAAGTAATGGTTTTACTGTAGTAAGAAATTTTGTTGGTCATGGCATAGGAACATCTCTTCATGAAGATCCAAAAATTCCAAATTTTGGTAAGAGTAATACAGGTATTAAATTATTATCTGGAATGGTGTTATCTATAGAACCAATGGTTAATATGGGCAATTATGAAACATATATCTCAGATGATAACTGGACTGTCTTGACACAAGATGGAAGTTTAAGTGCTCATTTTGAACACACTGTTCTTGTTACTGACAAAGGGCATGAAATTTTAACTGAAGTAAAAAAATAAATATAAAGAAAGGTGAGTTTAATAATAAAACAGTGAAAAATAAAGATAGAATTATTGTTGATGGTATTATTTGTCAAGCATTACCAAACGCTATGTTTCATGTTGAAATAATTGTGGACAATAAGCATTGTACTGTTTTAGCACATATATGTGGGAAAATGAAGATGAATTATATAAAAATTCTTCCTGGTGACAAAGTAAAGATAGAACTTTCTCCATATGATTTAAAAAGAGGAAGGATTATCTATCGAGAAAAATAAGGAGTTATCATATTTAACATGGAGTAATCTAATGAAAGTTAGAGCATCTGTAAAAAAAATTTGTCAAAAATGTAAAATAATAAAACGCAATGGAGTAATTAGAGTAGTATGTATACATCCAAAACACAAACAAAGACAGGGATAACAAAAAATCTAAAAAGATCGTGGTTTTTTTAATGGAGGATAAATAGTAATGGCTCGCATAGCTGGTGTAGATTTACCTAAGCATAAAATAATTAACATAGCATTAAGATATATCTATGGAATTGGGCCTAAAAGAGCAAATGAGATAGTAACCCAACTTTCATTAAGATCTACAACTAAAGTAAAAGACTTAACTGATGAAGAAGTTAATAGAATAAATGATTATATTACTAAAAATTTGCAAGTAGAAGGCGATTTAAAAAGAGATATACAGATCAATATTAAACGCTTAATCACTACAGGGAGTTATAGAGGATTAAGGCACAGAAGGAGTCTACCTGTTAGAGGCCAAAGATCTAAAACTAATGCAAGAACTCGTCGTGGTAAAAGGAAGACAATAGGTGCAGGTAAATCTTCTTTAAAAACATTTAATAAAAATAAGAAAAATTAAGCGTCATTTTATATAAATTAGAAAAAAGTTAGATATCTAATGAGAGGAAGTAAAAATATGATAGATAAAAAAAAAGATAAATCTAAAACGCAAACTAAACTCAAACGTAAAAGAAAAACATATATATCAGAAAATGCTAAGGCTTATATATTGTCAACCTTTAACAATACTATAATAAACATTACAGACAACGAAGGTAATACATTAACATGGAGTTCTGCTGGAACATCAGGGTTTAAAGGAACGAAAAAGGGTACTCCATTCGCGGCACAAATGACAGCATCTGCAGTAGGGAAAAAGGCTTTAGATATGGGAATAAAACAGATAGTAGTTTTTGTCAATGGCCCTGGGCCTGGAAGAGAAACAGCTATAAGAGGGTTACAAGGAGTAGGTTTAACTATTATCTCTATCAAAGATGTCACACCATTACCACATAATGGATGTAGACCACCTAAATTACGAAGAGTATAATATAAGTTTATATAGTATCAAAGAGTAATGTTAGTTAATTAGAATTATAAAAATTGGATAACTAAGAAGAAGAAATTTTGGAGGATCAAATATGTCACGCTACATTGGAGCTATATGTAGGTTGTGTCGGAGAGAAAGAGAAAAATTATTTCTTAAAGGTAAACGGTGTTTTGCATCAAATTGTGTTATGAATAGGAATAAAGGTAAAACTGTACCTGGACAACACAGTATGTTTTATCGCAATAAAACATCAGATTATGCACGACATTTAAGAGAGAAACAAAAAGCAAGAAGAATTTACGGTATTACTGAGCGTCAATTTAGTAATTATTATAAAAAAGCAGAAAGCCAAAAAGGAGCTACTGGCACTAATTTAATTAAATTACTTGAATTTAGATTAGACAATATAGTATTTCATTTGAAATTTGCTTTGTCTAAGAAAATGGCTAGACAAATAGTTACACATGGTAAAATTCTTGTGAATGGGAATAAATTAAACATTCCAAGTTATCAAGTGAAAATAGGAGATGTGATAACAGTTCTTAATAATTATAAAACTATTGCTTTAAAAAATACTAATGAAAATCTGAATTCTAAGGTTCCATCATGGCTTAACTTAGATCAAAAAAATTTAACTGGTAGAGTTCTAAGTACACCATTATTAAGTGAACTTTTAAATAATATAGATAGTCAATTAATAGTTGAATATTATTCAAAATAGTTAATTATATAAATTAAATTATCGGTTTTTTATAAGGAATATAAAAATATGGAATCAAAAATACTACTAGATTTATGTAGAGTTAGATATGATAAAAAAGCTAGTACTAAATACTATGGATATTTTCAAATAGGCCCATTGGCACGTGGTTATGGGCATACATTAGGAAATTCATTAAGAAGAATCCTTTTATCTAGTATTGGCGGAGCAGTAATCACTTCAGTAAAAATAACAGAAGTAGTTCATGAATTCTCAGTATTACAAGGGGTAAAAGAAGATGTAACTCAAATAATACTAAATTTGAAAAAAATCAGATTTAAATTACATGATATAACAAAAAAAGAATATCTTAACTTAAATGTAACTCACTCTGGAAAAGTAGTTGCAAAGGATATTCAACTGAATTCCAATGTGGAAATTATGAATCCTGAGCAAGAAATTGCAAATCTTGATAAGGATGCTAAATTAGAGATGCAGTTAACTATTGCTTATGGAACAGGATATGTTATAGCTGATGAATCAGATAACGATGAAATTGGAATAATTAACTTAGATGCAATGTTTTCACCAATCATTAAGGTAAATTATGAAGTAAATAATGCTCGTGTAGGAGATGAGCTGAATTATGATGATTTACTTATAGAAATAGATACCGATGGGTCAATTAGTCCAAAATCATCTTTAATATCTGCTGCTAAAATATTAACCGATAATTTAAGTATATTTTTTAATAATGATAAGTTTGTTGAGATAGCTCATCCAAATATTGAAAATACTTCTTTTCAAAACAAGAGTCAGAATATTAATGATAACGCTACTATACTACAACAATCAATAAATAATATACAATTATCAAAAAGAATTTTGAATACTTTAAATAATGCAGGTATATATGTTTTAGAACAGCTTGTGAAATTAACAAAAGATGATATTATGAAGCTAAAAAACCTTGGAAAATCTTCTATTGAAGAAATAGAAGACCAACTCAATAGTTTTAACTTACATCTTGCTAAGGAGAACAGTAATGATAAAAACACATAATGGAAGCAAGTTGCATATTAGTAGCTCTCATAAAAAATCTTTAATGCGTAATTTATCAACTTCATTATTTTGGTATGAAAGCATCATTACAACATTACCTAGAGCAAAAGAATTAATAAAATATTCTGAAAAGTTAATAACTAAAGCAAAAACAAATAATTTACATACTATAAGACTTGTAGCAAAAGAATTAAATAACAAAACAGTTTTAAATAAGCTTTTTAAAGTATTAGGCCCAAGATATAATACAAGACATGGTGGATATATGAAGATTGTAAAAATTTACTCTAGGCGTGGTGATGCTGCTAAAATGGCAGTAATAAGTTTATTAAATTAAATGAATATTTATATCTATGTTGAATTATATTTTTAGTTTGTTTTCAAATGATATGGGAATTGATCTTGGAACAGCTTCAGTACTTGTTTTTGTAAAAGGACAAGATATAGTTCTACAAGAACCTTCTGTTGTTGCTATGGAACGTAGTACAAAAAGAATTTTAGCAATTGGAACAGAGGCTAAGAAGATGTTAGGAAAAACACCATCAAACATAGTTGCCATAAGACCATTACGCAATGGAGTTATTGCAGATTTTGAAGCAACTGAAAAAATGATCAGATATTTTATTAAAAAGGTTCATAGCAAAAGAACCTTATTACATCCTAGAATTGTTATAGGTGTACCATCTGGAATAACTGAAGTAGAGCGAAGGGCTGTAAAAGAATCTGCAGAGCAAGCAGGTGCAAGAGAAGTTTATCTAATTGATGAACCAATGGCCGCAGCAATAGGAGCTGGAATTCAAATACAAGAACCCAGAGGTAGCATGATAGTAGACATAGGTGGAGGAACAACTGAAGTAGCTGTTGTATCTTTAGGTGGAATGGTTGTTGCAAAGTCTCTTGAAATAGCAGGAGATAAGATGGATGAATCAGTAGTACAATATTTTAGAAAAAAATATAATTTAACAATAGGGGAAAATACAGCAGAAGAAGTAAAAATTAAAATAGGCTCAGTTTTTCCTGTTAATAAAGAAACATATATGAGTGTTAAAGGTAGGGGGTTATTAACTGGACTTCCTCAAACTATTACTATTAGATCAGAAGAGATAAGAGATGCACTAGCTGATCCTGTTATAAAAATTGTAGAAATAGTAAAAGATGTTTTAGAAGAAACCCCACCTGAACTAGCTGCAGATTTGATAGATAGAGGAATTACTTTAAGTGGTGGAGGGTCATTAGTTAGAGGTTTAGTAAATTTATTAGCCCAGGAAACTAAACTACCTGTACGATGTGCAGAAAATCCACTAACTTGTGTTGTTAAAGGAACAGGAGCCTATTTAGATGAACTAGATAATATAAGAAAATACAAAGACATTGTTTAAATAGAAACTATAAAAATAGTAGTTAAATGTATAAACAGCATCATCATAAATATGAAGATATTATTTTTTGTTTGTTGTTCTTTTTTTGTTTATATTGTATTAGTATTCGAAATAAATCACTCATAATTTGTATACGCAGATTTATATGCAATATTCTTTCTACAAGTATTTATAAAACAACTAAAGTAATGTCTTTCAAAGATGATTTAGCAATTATTAGAACTATTAAATTTTTACGTAAAGAGAATACTGAATATAAAACTAGAAATAAACAGTTAATAGACCAATTACGTAACTATATTGTAATATATGAAGAGTACAAAAAATTACTTCAACTTTTTCAAATAAAGCCTATTAAAAACACTACATCTGTTTTTGCGAGAATGTTCATTAGAGATTGTAATGAATGGTATAAGTATATTATTATAGACAAAGGGACATCTCACGGAATTCATAATGGCTTCCCTGTTTTAATATTTAACAAACAACAAAATGAGTTGTGTGCTTTAGGTAGAATTCAAGAAACATATAAAACAGTATCAAAAGTTATTCTCATAACAAAATCATTAACTCTATTTCCTGTAATGATTAAAAATAAAAATATTCATTGTCTTGCAGAAGGAAATGATTCCAATATATTGAACATAACATATATTCCAAAAGATGCAAATGTAAAACATGGAGATAAAATTATTATTAGTTCGCTAAGCTCAATATTTCAGTGTGGAATTTTAGTTGGTATTATAACGAAGGTACTTAAAGCAAAATCTGGAGATCATTTTAAAACAGCTAAAGCAAAAGTCTATTTTGATAATAATATTATTCATCAAGCTATTGTGTTGATTCCATTTAAATCATAAATATGAGGCAAATATTATCTCAGTGTTTAACATATATATGTTGTTGTTTAATACAATTTTGCTTAGGAGAATATAATACTTCTAAATATTTTCCAAATATAGCCTTAATAGTTATTATATATATAGCTTTTACAAAAGGAGCATTGCACGCTGAACTATTCGGATTCTTTTTTGGTATTACGATTGATAGTCTATCCATAGATATCTTTGGCTCTAAGGCAATAACACTTACGATTATAGGCTATATTTTTGGTAAAATTCTTATTAAATTTAATAAAGACCAAATTATTACCCAATGTACCATTGTCTTTTTGGCAAGTATTTTATATTTAGCAATCATACATTCCATGTATTATATATCTTCATCTAATAGAATATTAAATTATCCATATTATGTTATATTAATTGCAACTATTACTACAGTTGCTTTTACTCCTATAATATTCAATATTTTAAAAAAATTAGGGTAAAATGTGGAGAAATAACGAGGATAAAAGCTCTTATAAAAAATTTATTGTAAAAAATAAGATTATACTACTATTATTTATAGTATTATTTGTTTTATTGTCTATCCGTTTATTTTTTTTGCAAATTATCAATGGCAATAAGTATGCATTTATCTCTGAAAGACAAAGGTTATTCAGTAGATATGAACATGCTCCAAGGGGGGTAATTTATTCTGCAGACAATATTGTCTTAGCAGAAAATAAATTTTCATATGCTGTACTTTTTTATACAAACCAAAACCAAAAAAAATTAATAAATCACATTAATAATATACCTGGAGACGATGTTAATTTTTATGTTAGTAACAATGTTTTTACTAAACTAATTTATAATCTATCAATGGAAGATGTATTAAAAATATTAGAATCAAAATCAAATACAAATAACTTTATGATTTTAAAGGAATCACATAGAATATATCATAAACCAAAAGTTATGAGTCATATAATAGGGTATATAAGTGAAATCAAACATAATGAATTAAAACAATTTGGTTATCATATTGGAGATTATATTGGACGAGGTGGAATAGAACAATATTATGACCAATACCTTAAGGGGCAAAGTGGAGAATTACAAATAGAAGTAAATGCCAAAGGGAATCCAACTAAAGTATTTCAATATATTTCCCCTAGTGTTGGTGCAGATGTATATTCTACTATAGATTTTAATCTTCAACAAGTTGCTTATAATGCATTAAAGAATAGTACTACTGGAATAGGAGCGGTAGTTGTATTAGATATTAAAACAGGGGCTATTAAAGCACTCGTTTCTTGTCCAGGATTCAACCTGAATAAAATGGGCATTCATAATGAATTTAAGAAGTATTGTTTAGATAAAAGATTCCCATTCTTCAACAGAGCAATTCAAGCAGTTTATTCTCCAGGATCTATATTTAAGATTATTACATTTATAGCTTCTATGGAAATATTACATACTAAAATATCTCAAAAATGTTGTTGTCCTGGATACTTTCAACTTGGTAATAGAAAATATGTATGTTGGTGTAAATCTGGACATGGTATAATAAATTTAATTAATGCTACTGCATTATCTTGCAATGTTTATTTCTATCAATTAGGAATTAAACTTGGAATTTACAATCTTATTAAGTATGCCAAAACTTTTTTTCTTGGAACGAAGACTGGAATAGATTTGCCAAATGAGAAAAGTGGATTTATTCCAAGTCCTAGATGGAAACATAAACATTTTTGTATCCCATGGTTTCAAGGAGATACTGCGATTTTTGCTGTAGGACAGGGTGCTCTTGGAGTAACTGTCCTTCAAATGGCTTATTTAATCGCTGGAATAGCTAACCATGGCGTGTTTTATGAACCTTATATTGTAGACAGAATTGTAAAAGACAATGTACAAGTTTTTAAACATAGAGTAAAGTTTAAAAAAACAATATCTATAAATAACTTGACTTACACAGCTTTACAAACTGCCTTGTTAGAAACAGTAGAATACGGGACAGGACGTAGAGCTCAATTACAAGATATTAAAATTGCCGGAAAAACTGGAACAGCGCAAAATAATAAAGGCAAACCACATGCATGGTTTGTTTCTTATGCTCCTACTGAAAATCCAAAAATTGCAGTAGCAGTTTTAATTGAAAACGGTGGTAGTGGTGGTATGCAGGCTGTACCCATCAGCAAAAAAATTTACCAAAGTTATTTTAAAATAATAAAAAAAAATGAATAAGAAATTTTTACACTATATAGATTACAAACTTATTGCGCCTGTTATTTGTTTAATTGCAATAGGATTTGTTTCATTATATTCAGCTTGTATAAAATACGGTTCTTCATTAAAATTTATATTCATTCAAATAATATCATGTATATTGGGTAGTTTAATATGTTATTTTTTAGCAAAATTTAACTATATTTTTTATAAAAAATATTATCTATTTATTTATTTTGTATCTATTATTTTATTAGGATTAGTTTTAATATTTGGATCATTTAAAAGAGGAACAAAAGGATGGTTTAATTTTGGATTATTTTCTTTTCAGCCAGTTGAAATAGCTAAAATAATGTTTATCTTAGCTATTTCATCATTTTTAGATAACAATATTTTACATATTAATAGAATACGATGTTTATCAACTATTATGATGTTTCTAGCTGGACATTTAATACTAATTATGTTACAACCAGATTTTTCCTCTACATTATCTTATTTTCCTATAATTATGATTTTGTTATTTATAGTAGATATAAAGCGTTTTTATTTGTTATGTATTTTTATTTTAGGGATAATATCTTTAGGAATACCTTTGTTAAAAACATTTTCAGAAATGTATTTATTACATTACCATAAAGATATGTTTTTAACTCATACAGCCAACGCAAATGTGAGATTAATTTTTATTTTTATTTGTTTTATACTAGCTATTAGCATTTGGTTTATACTAAAACAAATAAAAATAAAAGTTTCAATTAAATATATAGTAATTTTATTGTTTATTGTTATTCTTGGTAATATATGTTCTCTTCCAATAGAACATTCATTAAAAAATTATCAAAAAAAAAGATTTATTGTTTTTTTAAACCCTCAAATTGATCCTTATGGATTTGGATATAATATAATACAATCAAAAATAGCTATAGGATCAGGGAAATTATTTGGGAAAGGGTTTAAAAATGGTTCACAGACACAACTAGGATTTTTACCAGAACAGCATACAGACTTTATTTTTTCTTTAATAGGAGAAGAGGGTGGATGGATACTGGCTCAATTAACAATAATCATATATTTATTCTTTATTTTACGATCACTGTCAATAGCAAAAGAAGCCAAAGATAGATACGGAAGCCTTGTGGCGATTGGAATAACAACAATGTTTATGTTTTATGCTATTATTAACATAGGTATGACAATGGGATTAATGCCTGTTACAGGAATGCCATTACTGTTTATTTCATATGGAGGGTCTTCTATGGTCTCATCATTATGTGCGGTTGGGATATTATGTTCAATAGCTTCAAAAAAATATAGTTACTATTAAATTTGCAAAGATTTCATAAAATATATAGAATGAAGAATAAGGTTATTAGATTTAAATAAAAAAAAGGAGAAGTAAAATATGAAGAAATTTGTATTATTTGCTACGTTTTTAACAGCGTTTAGTTTTGCGTTGATTGCATGTGGGAAACGACCAAAATCACCTGCAGATACTACTGGCGATGAATCTACTACTACTGAAATTTCAGGTGAAAATAGTTCATCTACTAGTGGAAATGGACAAACAATAGCTACTAATGATGTAACAGCAAATTCTGATTCTTCCTCTTCAACAAAATAAAATAAAATAAAAGTATAAAGTATTTGTATTTATGTAACGTATATTTTTTATTTATGTTACATAAATACAATACAATTTTAGAATGTATTTATTAAAATAATACTATATTTATCTTAATTCCATATACAAATAGTCTTTTATGAGGATTTTCTCTATGCTGATTTCGAATTAATTGGATTGTTGGGCTTATTGTTACGTAATTGTTAAGTTGATAGTTATAATATGTTTCAATTTGAGTTTCTAATAATAATGATTTATTCTTGTTTGTATTATAAAGTGAGTACTCAATATGATTGTATGATTGTCCAATTGCAAATCCAATGACATCATTAAGTCTTGATCGAAATGCTGTAAATTGTACGCCACAACTATATAGGAAGAATAAAGGAATTTTTTCATGCTTATTCAATAAATATATGGTAGTAAAAGGATATTTATAAGAACATCGTAAAAATAAACCTAACTTAGAAAAAATTAGTTTGTCTATGCTCATTCCTAATCCGTGTGATGTGAGGTCTTGTGTCTTTTTATCATTTACCCAATAATATAATCTGTAATGTGCATCATATGGGTTATAGGTAATCTGTATAATCTTCAATCCTTTTAAGCTAACATTGTTTTCTGCTGCATAACAACCTAAATCAACATAAAAATTTTTAGAATAAATATAATTCAATCTCAATGCATATGTCCCTTTTGGAATATCTATGCTTTTGTCTTTGACAAAAGCTTCATTAATAAATTGTTTGTTTGTATTTCCCGTATAAATATTATTAGCAAAGAAAGAAAAGAATCCTATTTTCCCAACTGTTATAGTTAATTTATCTGAAAATAATATTGTTTCATAAAATAATTTAGATATTTTTACATGTAGATATTC
>JAISIG010000029.1 GCA_031262135.1 Endomicrobium sp. | reverse complement strand
TTGTTGCTAATTTAACTTTAACTTTATTATTATTTAGTGTCGCTCCTACTTTTGCTAAAGGAACAACTTGTCCAATATTGATATTTTTAGCACCGCATACAACTAAATATTCTTTTAATCTGTCGCTCAATCTACATATAGATAGTTTATCAGCGTTAGGATGTTTTATTATATCGATAATTTTAACTGTAATCACATCTGTACAGTGATACTCAGGTTCTTGGAAGGAATTCATCAAAGTAGATTCTAAACCAATTGAGCACATAAGTGATACTAAATCACTTGGACTTAGATCAAAATCAATAAATTTTTTTAGGTAATTATAAGATATTTTCATAAGCTTAAAGATTTTTTTAAAATTGTTGCAAAAAAGCTAATTCATTTGCATAAAATAAACGGATATCTTCTATATTATGCTTTACCATAGCTAATCTTTCAACACCTATTCCAAAAGCATATCCTCTATAAAGATTATTATCATACTTAACAGATTTAAAAACATTAGGATGTACCATGCCACATCCTAAAATTTCAATCCACCCTGAATTTTTACATATTTTACAATCTATTTTATTATTTTGACATAGATAGCATTGGATATCTACTTCAGCTGAGGGCTCTGTGAATTGAAAATACGATGGTCTAAAGCGAATTTTTAATTCACGTTTAAAAAACTTAAAAACAAATTCCTTAACAATAGTTTTAAGATCTGCAAATGTTACATATTCATTAACAACAAGGCCTTCAACTTGATGAAATGTTGATGAGTGTGACACGTCTTGAGTTTCATTTCTATAAACTCGACCAGGAACAACTATTTTAATTGGAGGAGTATGTGTTTCCATAATATGTATCTGTGCAGGTGAAGTGTGTGTTCGTAGAAGTGTTGTTTTATCTTTATTAAGGTAAAAAGTATCTTGTGTGTCTCTAGCTGGATGATTTTTAGGTATATTTAAAGCTTCAAAATTATACCAATCTGTTTCTATATCATTGCCCTCAAAAATAGAAAAACCTAAATGTTGAAAAATATAAACTATCGACTCCATAGTTGTAACTACAGGATGTAAACTTCCCATTTTAAAGGGAAAATATAATGATGAACTTGAACAATCAATTTGATCAACACACTTTTGATTATGATAATATGCTTTGGAAAATTCTTGTTTTTTTTGTTGCAAGAGATTTTTAATGTCGTTTTTAGCTTTATTTATAGCTATGGCTATAACCTTTCTCTCAGGTAGAGCGTAATTAACTAATTCACATATCATTTTAGATAATTTACTTTTTTTTCCAAGATATTTTAATGATAAATCATCGATTATTCTTTTATCCTTAGCTTTTGTTATTGTTTCATAAGCGTCTGCTACAATATCATTAATTTTTATATTTATCATTTCTAAATTTTATTACCTAATTATATATTATAATTATTAGATTGTATAAAAATCTTAATTTGTTAAAAGTGTTGATTGTTTAGCAATGTTTACTAATTTATTAAAAGCAACAGTATCTAGTATTGCAATTTCTGATAATAACTTCCTGTTAATTCTGACGTTGCTTCGTTTTAGTCCTAACATAAATGAACTATAAGATATATTATGTTGCCTACTAGCTGCATTAATACGTATTATCCATAAAGTTCTAAAATTGGATTTTTTATCTTTTCTTCCTACGTAAGAGTAAGCAAGAGATTTCTCAACTTGTTGTTTAACCATTCTCCATCGATTTTTTTTTGCGGCATAATATCCCTTTGCAAATCTAAATATTTTTTTCTTTCTTTGTCTTGTATATACAGCACTTTTTATTCGCATTATTTTATACACAACTCCTTAAAAAGTAAAAAGTATAAAACGATCATCTTAGAATTGATATGGCATAAGAAATTTTATTATTTTAATGTTTGATTTAGATAAAACAATAGGCTTTCTAGCAATCCTATTTTGGTTTCCTGAATCTCCTACTAAAAGATGTCTTTGTCCAGATTTCTTACATTTTACGTGGTTATTTTTAGTAATCTTAAAACGTTTTTTTGCTCCACTATGTGTTTTCATTTTATACATATTTTTATTCCTTCTTTTTTTCAGCTATATTTTTTTTAGGATTTAAAATCATAAACATTCTGTTCCCTAAATACGATGTTTTTGGTTCGACTATATAATTATCAACTGCAAGTTTAACCTTATCTAAAACAGCACTACCTAAATTTTTATGCTGGGATTCTCTTCCAGAAAATACTACTGATATTTGTACTTTATTACCATTGCACAGAAATAATTTTATACGATTAATTTTAGTTGATAAGTCATATTCTCCTATCTTTGGTCTAATTCTAATTTCCTTTAATTGAATAACTTTTTGTTTTCGCTTCCCTTCTTTTGCTTTTCTTTCCATTTTATATTTGAATTTTGAAAAATCAACAATTTTACAAACAGAGGTATCTCCTTGTGATGATACCTCTACTAAATCTAATTCAGCTGCCTTAGCTTTTAAAAGAGCTTCATTTAGCTTAACTATACCTAGCATTTCCCCATTAGCACCAATCAACCTTATATTAGATGCTCTTATAGATTTATTTACAAAAAACTTTTTAGTGTTTACAATATCCTCCCTATATATATAGTACATAGAATACTTTCTAATTTACACTATGGGCAGTACAGGATTTGAACCTGTGACCCTTTCCGTGTAAAGGAAACACTCTCCCACTGAGTTAACTGCCCAAAAATTTATAGCATATATATAACAACATTTATTATATTATAGAATAAAATTATTTTTTAACAAACAAATTAGATTTAATCGTATGCAAAAGAAAATCTATAATTTCCTATTTGTATAATATCTCCAAGTTTTGCTCCATATTTTTTTAATTCTGTTGTCAAGCCAAGTTTTTTTATTAAATTTGTATAGTAATATTCTAATGAATAATTCTCATTATTTTTTATTATTAATGGATGTAAATTTTTTAGTTTGTTTCCACTTATTATAAATATACCATTAACAACATTGATTTTTAGTTCAGATGTATAAATATATTTTCTTGTTAGATTTTTACAGTATGTTTCATTCTTTTTTGTATTTTGCTTTATTTTTGTTAAAAGTGTCATTATTTCTTTAAGTAAAATTTTTAACCCTTGATTCGTTAATGTAGATATTTCAATAACAATATTATTATTGTGTTGTTTTGCTAAAAATGTTTTAAACTCTTGTATTGATTGTTTCTGTAAATGTGATGTCAATAAATCAATTTTAGTAATTACTATCATAACTTTTTTTTTTAATATCTTAGGATAGTATTGTGTTAATTCTGAGTTAATTATATTATACTGTGTGTAAAGATTATCATTAGTACAATCAATTAAATACAAAATAATTTTAACTCGATTTAAATGTTTAAGAAACTTACAGCCAATTCCTTTTCCAATATGTGAATTTTGAATAATAGGAGGCATATCTACAGCTATAACCTTATCAATAGTTTGATTGTTATGTATAACCCCTATATTAGGAGTAATAGTCGTAAAAGGATATTCTGCTATCTTTGGCTTTGCAGTTGAAATTTTTAATAATAAACTAGATTTCCCTACATTTGGTAGTCCAATAATGCCTATATCTGCAACTAAATGCAAATCTAGTTTAATCTGCACTGTTTCTCCGATACTTCCCCTTTCTGCAACTATTGATCTAGCATACCGTGGAACGATCTTACTATTGTAATTTGCATTTCCTTTACCACCATATCCACCTGAGGCAATTAACAGTTGTTCTCCATCCTTTTTCATATCTGCTATTAATTGTTTATTTTTAAAGATTATTGTTCCTACAGGAACTTTAATAATTAAATCTTTTCCAGATTTTCCTGTTTTATTATTTTTAGTTCCTTGTTTCCCATTTTCTGCCACAAATTTTATTGTATTGGATAATCCTGTTAGAGTGTTATGATTATTCGAATCGCTTTTCAAATAAATACTTCCACCATTGCCTCCATTACCTCCAACAGGCTCTCTATGATTACTATATTTCTTTTTTCTGAAATATACGCCACCATCTCCGCCATTTCCTGCTTTGAGAAGAAGATTTAATTCATCTATAAACATATCACATTAACGTAACGCTTATTACGTGATTTTTTAATAAATTTGACTATTCCAGTCCTTTTAGCAAAAAGCGTGTTATCT
>JAISIG010000024.1 GCA_031262135.1 Endomicrobium sp. | reverse complement strand
ATAGAAAATATACTGAATACAAAGATTGATTTTGATATATTAATAGCAACACCTGATGCAATGAAAGACTTAAGTAAAGTTGCAAACATCTTAGGACCTAGAGGTCTAATGCCAAATATGAAATCTGGGACTATAACATCTGATATCATTAATGCAATCAAAGAAATTAAATTAGGACGAATCGAATATAAAAGTGATAGTTACGGAATAATACATTCAGTAATAGGCAAAGCCTCTTTTGAAGAATCTAAACTTATAGATAATCTAAAATTTTTTATTAAGACTATTATAAAATCTACATCAATAAATAGTTATTTAAAAACTTTTTATATTTCATCAACTATGGGGCCAGGTATATTAGTTGATCATAAGGATTAATACTATACTAACTAATAGAAATTTCTAGTAGGAGAAAATGAACAATGACAGGCAAGTCAGAATTATTAACAGTGCTTGACCAAATTGAAAAAGACAATAATATAAAGAAAGAAGACATTATACATATTGTAGAAAATGCCTTAATATCAGCTTATAAAAAACATGTAGGAAAAAACGTTATTGTTGAAGCTAGTGTTAACTATGAAACAGGGGAAATGAATGTTAATACAATTAAAACTGTTGTTGCGGATGTTATAAATCCATCTTTAGAAATCAATATACAAGATTTAAATAATTTACATATTCAAGCAAATATAGGTGACAAAATTCAAATTCCATTGAATGTACAAGATTTTTCTAGAATAGCTGCTCAAACTGCAAAACAAGTTATAACCCAAAAAATTAAAGAATCAGAAAGAAATGCTATATTTGATGAAATAAGTAATAAATTAGGACAAATCATTAGCGGTATTATATATAGAGTGAGTAACCAAAATATTATAGTGGACTTAGATAAAACAGAAGCTATACTTCCTATTTATGAACAAGTTCCAACAGAAAAATTTTATATTGGACAAAGAATAAGAAGTGTTATTATTAAAGTTGATAAACATAATAAACATTCAGGCATTTTACTATCTAGAACAAGTACTCAATTTGTAAGAAAGCTTTTTGAACTTGAAGTTCCTGAGATATATGACAAAATAGTTGAAATAATTAACATAGTTAGAGAGCCAGGAATTAGAACAAAAATTTCTCTAATATCACATAATGATAAAGTAGATCCTATAGGAGCATGTGTGGGAATCAATGGCATTAGGATCAAACCTATAATTGAAGAATTAAAAGGGGAAAGGATAGATTTAATACATTATTCCAATGATTTCAAAATTTATGTGGCTAATGCATTAGCTCCAGCAAAAGTTATATCAATAACAATGGTATCAGAAGAACATAAAAAGTTAGATGCTATAGTAGACGATAGTATGCTATCACTAGCTATAGGTAAAAATGGACATAATGTCAGACTTGCCACTAAATTGACAGGTTGGTATATTAACGTTAAATCAAATAATCAACAAAATATCAACATGATAAAACCACTCAAGGATTTAGAGATTAGTCAGAATACTATAAAAATTTTACAAACGTATGGTGTAACAGATATTGCTTCTCTTATAAAATTGTCGTTGAATGATTTATTAAACTTTACTGGAATAGGAAATAAAACTGCAAATAAAATTTTATTGGCTATAAAAAAATATAACAAAGAAGCATAAAGGGATACAAATAAATAAATATATGTTAAATAATAATAAAACTAAATCAATAAAGAAGCAAGTTAAATTAAATAGTAATGATAATGCTAATCTAAGAATGAAAAAGCAACATAATACAAAAGTCAATAATAAAAACAAGACTCAACAAAAAGTTATAGTCAAGACTAGACCTCCTATAGTAACTATTATGGGACATGTAGATCATGGAAAAACTTCATTATTAGATGCAATTCGTCAGAGTAATATTATATCATCTGAATATGGACATATTACACAACACATAGGAGCCTATAGAGTCAACAATGATCAAAACAATTTCAGTATAACATTTTTAGATACACCTGGTCATGAGATTTTCTCAATAATGCGTTCTAGGGGTATTAAACTAACAGATATTATACTATTAGTTGTTTCAGCTACAGAGGGAATAAAATCTCAAACTATAGAAGTTATTAATCAAGCTAAAACAGCTAAAGTACCTATAATTGTTGCAATAAATAAGATTGACTTACCAAATGCAGATCCAAAAAAAATAACTTATGATCTAAGTACTTATGGTCTTATAGATGACATGTGGGGTGGTGATACGATTATAGTTAAAGTTTCTGCAATACAAAAAATTAATATTAAATTATTACTAGAAATGATTGAACTAAAAGCTGAAATGATGGAATTAAAAGCTAATTATAGTACTAAAGGTACTGGGATTGTTATTGAGGCAAAGCTTGACCCTCACCTAGGAGCTGTTGCCATTTTATTAATACAAGATGGAATAGTTAAAGTTGATGATAATTTAGTAATAGGAAATACTTATGCAAAAATAAGAATAATGTTTAATGAATTTATGGAAAAACTTAGTATGGGTCTGCCAAGTACTCCAATTACAATTTGTGGAATCAATGAAATTCCATGTGTTGGAGATGCTTTCGTCGTTGTTAATAGCGAGACAGAGGCTAAAGATATAGCTAATCAAAGGAAAGCCAAAATCAATAAAATAAATTTATCTAAAAAGTCAAATATAGATTTATTGTTAACTATTAACTCAAGGAAGAATATACCAGAATTAACAATCATGTTAAAAGCAGACGTTCAAGGATCTTTAGAAGCTTTAGAATCTGATATTTTAAGAATATCTAAGAATATTACAGGGGTTAATCTAAAAATCATATCTAGAAGTATCGGATTAATTACTAAATCAGATGTTAATTTAGCTGTTATATCAAATGCTGTAATAATAGCATTTAATATAAAATTAAGTAAGGACATTGCCAACATAGCTAAATATAATAAAATTAAAATTAACATATATAAAGTTTTACCAGAAGTTAGTATTGCCGTTAAAAACATGATGAGCGATATGTTAAAACCACATACAGTTCAAAAAATATTGGGGAAAGCTATAGTAAAACAAATTTTTAAATTATCAAATAATAAAATTATATATGGATGTTATGTAATTAATGGTACAATATATAGCAATTCTCAGATACAATTATTAAGAGATAATAAAATTATTTTTAGTAGTAAGATAACCTCATTAAAAAGATTTAAAGAAAATGTAAAAGAAGTAGGAACAGGGCATGAATGTGGCATATCTTTAAATAAAGTTTTTAAAGAAGAGATTAAATTAAATGATACAATAGAGAGTTTCATTATTGAAAAACTAGTTAATGTTTTAAAATAAAAGGATGAATCTATGTTATTATCATGTAGTAATAGAAGAGTTGCTAGAATAAGTATGTTAATTAAAAAAACTATTTCAGATAGTATATCGCATATTATTGAACTAGATGATAAATTAATAACAATAATGGACGTTGTTCTTACAAATGATTTACTAAATTGTAAAATCTATTATTCTGTCCTAGGCAATGATCAAACAAAACAACAAATTATTAAATTCTTTAAATATAAAACAAAATATATCAGACATGTAATAGCACATTCTTTAAACTTAAGATATACTCCACAAATAGTTTTTATTTTCGACAATACAAATGAAAAAGCTAATAATATATACAATATATTTAGTAAAATAGAATCAGAAAAATACGAAAAGACAAAAAACTAATCAATAACAAATGTATATTATATGAGTAATAATGAATCCAATGTTCTTGACAGAATAGTTACATTAATAAAAAATTCCAAATCTTTTTTTATTGCAGGTCATGTTAATCCAGATGGTGATAGTTTAGGCTCTGCGCTAGCTTTTAGTTCTGTATTAAATAGATTAAATAAATCAGCTTGTGTATATTCTATTAATAAAATTCCATCGAAATTAAAATTTCTTCAATCTAACAATCAATTTAAACATAGTGTACAAGTATTAGAAGTCTTTGATTGTGCAATATTATTAGAAGTATCAAAGTTATCAAGATTAGGAAATATAATTCAACGTAATCGATTAAAAAAAATAATTAACATAGACCATCATGTCGATTGTGATTATTTTGGTGATATTAATTATATTATTCCAACTTCTTCTTCAACAGCAGAGCTTGTTTTCAAAATATTTCAATATATGAAAATTTCACTAACTAATAACGAAGCGGAATGTTTATATACTGGAATTTTAACAGACACAGGATGTTTTCAACAACCTAATACAACTATAGATGCTCATACTGCTTCTATACAACTTATGAAATATAATTTAGATGTTAACAAAATATATAAAGAAATATATGCTAATAATACTATTGAGCAACTTAAGCTACTTGGATTAGCTTTATATAATATGAAAATAGCTATAAACCATACATTAGCTTATATAAGTATAACTAAAAAAATGTTATATTTAACTAAAACTAATCATAATGATATTAAAGGGATTGTAAATTATACATTAAGAACTAATAATATAAAAATTGGATGCTTATTTGAAGAAATAGATAGTTTAACAACTAAGATTAGTTTTAGATCTGTTAACAGTGTCAATGTATTAAAAATAGCAAAACAATTTAATGGCGGAGGGCATATTAATGCTTCTGGGTGTATTATTAAAAATAACTTAAATATATCAATTAATTTGGTAATATCATATATTAAGGATGAATTAAAAGTTTTATGAAGGATATTTCAGGGTTAATATTACTAGATAAACCTAAAGGCATAACTTCATTTGAAGCTATTACTAAATTAAAAAATTTATTAAATATACAAAAAGTTGGCCATTGCGGAACATTGGATCCAAATGCTACAGGATTATTGCTTGTTGTACTAGGGCATGCTACTAAAGTTCAATATGACTTACAAAAAACTAATAAAGTTTATCTATGCTCATTTATACTTGGATTAACAAGTGATACAAATGACTTGTCTGGTATAGTAACTTTTAAGCAATCTATCAAATATATTAATATTGAAAAATTAATGAATATTTTTACTAAATTTGAAGGCGACACATTACAACTGCCACCAATGTATTCTGCAGTAAAATACCATGGAAAAAAATTATGTGACCTTGCAAGACGCAACATCACTGTTGCAAGAATTCCTAGACCAATCACTATCAAAAAGATAGAATTAATTACTTATTCTTTAAATACTATATATATCAGAGTAAGTTGTTCAAAAGGAACATATATTAGAGGGTTAATTAGGGATATTGGACATCTTTATGGCTGTGGAGCTGTTGTTAAAGATTTAAGGAGAGAAAAGGTAGGAATCTTTGATGTAAAAAATGCGTTAACTTTTAAAATGTTCGATAATAATATTAATAATCTATCTAAAAAAAATTTTATTGCATATGATGTATTAATGAAATATGTAAGTAATTTAAAAAGTAATCCTGTAAAAAAAATAAAGGAGATTGAGCGTTAATATGTTCAATAAGTGCATTTTCTGTGAATTATCTAAAAGAAATGTTACATCTAATACAGTTTATAATAGTAATTCTATATATGCATTTAAAGATATTAATCCACAAGCGCCAATACACATCATTGTTATTCCTAAATTACATATAAGTAGTTTAAGTCTTGTCACAAAAAAACACTTAAAACTCTTAGGAAGATTACAAATGATTATTGCAAGAATAGCAAAACAATTTGATGAATTAAATAATGGATTTCGTATAGTAAATAATTGTGGAATCAATGCAGGACAAAGTGTTGATCATTTGCATTATCATTTGCTTGGAGGTAGATCTTTTATGTGGCCACCAGGATGAAAAAAAAACTTCTTCATTATAATATAAATAAAACCCCAAAAATTAGTTTTTTTGTTAATTTTAGTAATAAAAAAAAGGTAGGTGAAATTTACATTATGGTTAATATTAAAGTAAGGGAAGGAGAAACTATAGAAGAAGCTATTAGAAGATTCAAAAGAGAATGCGAAAAAAATGGAATAATGCAAGAAATAAAAAGACGAGAATTTTATAAACCACCAAGCATAGTAAAAAAAGAAAAACTTTCTGAAATCAAGAGGAAAATACGTCGTAAGATGTTAAAAGAAAACAGATGGTATAAGTAAAGAAACCATAAGTTTTATAAATTAAATGTAGAAGGGATCATTAATGTGTCTATTGATGCAAATATAATTGAAGAGATTGAAGAAGCTAATAAAATAGAACATGTTGTCATGGAGTATTTACCAAATTTAAGGCATATAGGAAATAACTGGAGAGCAGTGTGTCCATTCCACGATGATAAGAATCCGTCTTTTATAGTAAATTCCGAAAAAGGAATTTTTAAATGTTTTGGGTGTAATGTGAGTGGCAACGTTTTTAATTTTATAATGCTTATCAATAATGTTTCTTGGATTGAAGCCGTTAAAATACTTGCTGCCAAATGTGGAATTCATCTTAATGGATATAGTCATAGTAAATATTTTATTAAGAAAGATATGATTCTACAAATTTTAGAAGAAGCATCATCTTATTATCATAATTTTTTACTTAATAAGACAACTTATGAAGCAATACTTGCATTGAAATATTTATATACGCGCGGAATTGACGATAAAATAATCAAGGAATTTAAAATTGGATTTTGCAATTCAGATAAATATTTTCTACGAAAAAAATTGCTAACACATGGATATTCTTTATATGATTTACAAATATCAGGTGTCATAGGAAAATTATATGAAAATACTTATTTCGAATATATGACCAATAGGCTTGTTTTTCCAATTGTAAATATTCATGGACAAGTTATAGCTTTTGGAGGGCGTGCATTAAATGATGAAATGTTAGCTAAATATATTAATACCCCTGAAACAATAGTGTATTCTAAATCGAAAAACCTTTATGGATTATTTCAATCATTGCCTAGTATATCAAAAAAAAGAACCATTATTATAGTTGAAGGCTATATAGATGTATTAGCATTACATCAATCTCAAATATGTAATACTGTTGCAGTATTAGGCAGTACATTTACTAAAGAATACGCTAAGCTTATTGCTAGATATGCACATAATGTAATTTTAATGTTTGATCCTGATCATGCTGGAGAACAAACAACCCAAAGAGCCCTTGAAAACTTAATTCATTTAGGAATTATGTGTAGAGTAGTTCAACTTCCAAATAAGATGGATGCTGATGAATACATCATAAGATATGGAAAGTGTAAGTTTATTAATATAATTAAAACTTTGAGCATGTCTCCAATCGATTTTATGATAAGGAAACTGTCAAATAATGTTAATCAAGAGGCAATGTTGCCTGAAGTTAAAGCATTAATTATAGATAAATTGTTATATTTTATTGCTAATATTAATAACATAATAATTCGTATGGAATGGATAAAATATATCGCTCATTATTTTAATTTGAACGAACAAATAATTTTAAGTGAATTTTTTAACATTACCCATATTAATCAACGAAATCGAAAACAAAAAATATTATATCGAGATGTGAAAGTAAAAAAAATGTCAATAGAAGAAATTCTTTTAGAGTTTATTCTACAAAATAGAGATTATATACATAAAATTAATACTGATATATTTGAAAATAAACAATGCAAAAAAGTAATAGGTTTTTTAAAAAAAGGATTAACTGATAAAGTTATACTGAATTCATTAATAGAAAAAAAAGAAAAGACTTGGTTTGTTAGTTTAATATTATCATCAGTTAAATACAGTGATATTAATAAAACTTTTATTACTATCTTACAAGATTTAAAAAAGAATAAGATAAAACAAAGAATAAATTTTCTTAGTAAGAAAATTTCATTAATGACAAAAATACCAAAAGATAAAGAAACTTTAAAAGAATATATGAGTTTATTAAATATATTAAAAAATTCAGGAAACCAAAACAATGAATATAACAACAAAATATAATCAATTTATAGAAGAATTTCCACAGGAAGGAACTTCTCAAGATGATGAAGAAATCAACCCAGTAAAAATGTATTTAAGTGAAATGGCGAAAGTTCCTCTATTAGAAAGAGAGTCTGAACTTAAACTTGCAAAAAGTATAAAAGAGAATGAAAACAAATTAAAACTTATAGTTTTAGAATCACATTTTATTGTAAAAGAAGTTAAAAATTGGAATATGTTAATTAGCCAAGATGAAATGACACCAAAAGAATTAATGCCAAGAGGTAGAAAATCACAGTCAGAATTAGTGTGTATGACAAAAAAATTGCAAAATGTCGTCATGCAAATTAAAAATATAGAAATAGATATAAATCATTATGAAAATTTGTTTAAAGGAAGCCTAAATCAACAAAAAGATATATATAAAAGTAAAATAATTAGATTAAATAAAAAAATTGTTACCTTAATTTCAGGACTAAATCTAAATCAAGATAAAATTAAAAGAATTATTAATAAGATTAAGACTATAGCAAAAAAGTTAAATGATATACAACATAACATTAAAAAATTAATACGAAAGTATAATACTGAATCTTTAACTTCACTGGAAACAATTCTCACAAATTATAATACTGGAATAATATCTTACGAAGAACTATCAATGAAAACATCTTCTTCATTAAGAGATGCAGATATAAAAAAGGATATAGATAAAATTAAGCTCTTGATGTTAAAGAAAAAAAATTTGTTAGAAGGCTCTGATATCCCATATCAAGAAATACTTATAATATATAAAAAAATACAAGATATAGAAGAAGCAATTCATCAAGATAAAATTAAATTGATAGAAGCCAACTTTCGTTTAGTAGTATCAATTGCAAAGAAACATGTTGGTGCAAGTAATCTTGAATTAGCAGATTTAATTCAAGAAGGAAATCTTGGATTATCTAAAGCTGTAGAAAAATTCGAATGGAAAAAGGGTTTTAAATTTTCTACATATGCTACATGGTGGATTAGACAGTCTATTAACCGTGCAATAGCAGATCAAGCTAGGACAATACGTATTCCTGTACATATGCGAGAATTAATATCAAAACTTACTAAATTTAAAAAAAGAGTTCAACAAACAATGGGAAGGGATCCTTATATTAAGGAATATTCAAAGACATTAAAACTTGCAGAGGATAAAATTAGAAGAATACTAAAAATGATGCAAGAACCTATTTCTTTAGCAATGCCTGTTGGAGAAGAAGAAGATTCATGTTTAGAAGATTTTATAGAAGATCATACAAATCCAAATCCTATAATTAAGACTAGGCATTATAGATTACGTTTTGAACTAAAAAAAGTTTTAAGTACATTAACTCAAAGGGAATCAGAAATTATTAATTTAAGATATGGTATAGATAATGGATATCCTAGTACTCTTGAAGAAGTAGGTAAAAAATTTGGAGTGACCAGAGAAAGAGTTAGACAAATAGAAGCAAAAGCAATAAGAAAACTTAGACATCCTAGTAGAAGTAAATCTTTGCTTGAATATATAGATTAAAAATAATTCACTATTTTTGTTTTGCCCGACCTGGATTCGAACCAAGAACTTCTGCTTCAGAAACAGATGTGTTCACCTATTTTATACCATCGGGCATTAATATATATATTAATATTATATATTAATATTATATATTAATTTCGTACAAGATAAAAGGAAAATTATGGAAGAATTTGATTATCTAATAATAGGCTGTGGACTTGCTGGACTGAGTTTAGCATTAAAAGTAGCAGAAAATAATACTTTTAAAGTGGCTTTAATAAGCAAAAGTTATTTATTCAATTCTAATACCTCAAAGGCACAAGGAGGAATTGCATGTGTTATAGATAAAAAAAATGATTCTTTTATTTCTCATATACAAGATACAATACTTGCTGGTGCCGGTTTATGTGATGAAAATATGGTAACTCAATTAGTAAACGAAGCACCATATTGTATTAATGAATTGATAAAGTATGGTGTGAGATTTACAAAAAAATCTTCACAACTATTTGACTTGGGCCTTGAGGGAGGACATAGTTATAGAAGGATATTGCATTGTGAAGATATCACTGGAGATATAATAGAAAAGACTTTATTGAGGACTCTTAAAAAATACAACAATATAATTGTTTATGAATATTGCTTTGCTATAGATTTATTGTTAGATAATAGTAATATTTGCAGAGGAGCATATTTTTTTAATTCATTAAAAAAATGTTGTGAAATGTTCATAGCAAAAATTACAGTTTTAGCATGTGGAGGCATAGGAGGAATTTATTCTCATACATCTAATACTAATATAGCCACAGGAGATGGAATAGCAATGGCGTATAGAGCAGGGGCTACCATCTCTAATATGGAATTTATACAATTTCATCCAACATGTTTATATACTACTAAAGATGCATTTCTTATATCAGAAGCAATCCGTGGAGAGGGTGGTGTTTTAAGGTTACATAATGGAAAAACGTTTATGCATAAATATCATAAAATGAACGATTTAGCTCCTAGAGATATAGTATCACGTTCAATATATTTAGAATTAAGAAGAAATCACATAGAATTTATCTATTTAGATATCACAAAACAAAAAAAAGAATTTATTGTTAATAGATTCCCAAATATATATAAAAAATGTCTTCAATATGGAATAGATATTACAAAGGATTTTATTCCTGTCACCCCTGCAGCGCATTTTATATGTGGAGGTATATTAATTAATCATAATGGTAGAACTACAATTAAAAATTTATATGCAATTGGAGAAACAGCATGTTCTGGGATACACGGAGCTAATAGACTTGCTTCTAATTCATTATTAGAATGTATTGTATATTCTCATAGAATAAGTAAAGATTCACTTCAATTTATACAAAAAACTTACCAAAAAAATAATATCCTGCTACCAGAACAAAATTATACTGTTATAGATAAAAATATCAAGTATCATAAGTTACTATTACGAATTAAAAAATTTACTTGGAATAATCTTGGCATTTGTAGGAATATGAAGCAACTCTTACATTCATATAATCAAATATATACATGGAAAAAGGAAATAAAGAAATATTTAAGTATTTATAACGCAGTTCCACAAAATATAATCGAAATAAAAAATATGATAAATATTATTGAATTAATTACTAAATGTTCGATACAAAGACATGAAAGTAGGGGCTCATATTTTAATATAGATTATCCGTATACTAAAACTAAGTTTCAATATAATTCTATGATTAATATTGCTGAGGAGGGGACTTGAACCCCTATCACCTTATTTTTCATTAGATGACAAGCCTCTGATGCTTGCGTGTATACCAGTTTCCACCACCTCAGCATTAATTTAAAAAGGTAAATTGATACTTTTATGGATAGTAAAATTATAAAATATAACATTAAATCCTTCATCATAGTTTGCATTATTACTATAACATTTATTCTTGCATTAAATTTACTAAAAAACCAAATAACAAGATTTGGGTTAGTGACTATCATTGATAGTTTAAAAAGTATCACGTTAACTAGAATAAGTCTAGCTTTTGTACTAACTATAGTATACTACATAATCCTTGGAGTATATGATTTCATTTCTATAAAATACATTTTAGCTAATAAAATTCATATAAAATTACACAATATATTCTTAGTATGTTTTATTAGTAATATTATAGGAAATAATCTTGGATATTCTATGCTATTTGGAGGCTTGATACGATCTCATTTTTACTTACTATATAATTTGTCAATTAAAAACGTTACAATAATTCTTTTTTTCGCTTCACTGTCTATATGGCTTGGATTTGCAATAATCTATGCAATTCTTTTTTCATTTGCTAATACCTATTATATGCCTTCAAAATGTATAAGCATAATCTGTATTGGAATAATATTGTTATATTGCATCTTAGCATTATTATATGGTGGGAAGAGATTAACTATTTTCCATAATATGATATGTGTTCCAAATGTTAAAATAATCTTTATACAAATTATGCTTGGTGGATTAGATTGGCTTATTGTATCTTGGATTTTATATACCTTGATAGGAGATATTAATTTAAAATATATTGTTTTATTAAAATCATTTTTAATATCTCAATTCATTAGTGTTATTAGTCAGATTCCTGGAGGGATAGGAATTTTTGAAAAAACTATGCTTTATTGTAGTAAAACAATGAGATATAATATAAATTTTTTGGCTGGATTAATTCGCTATAGAGTAATATTTTATTTAATTCCACTGGTAATAGCTATAATGTTACTAATTATTTTTGAGACTATGAATACTATAAGGAAAAGTAAAATTTAAAGGAAAATCATTTTATGAAAGTAGCATGGAATATGTTTTATAGAAATAATTTGCAAAATCATTTTATAGAACCCCATGATAATATAATTGCTTCTGTATCTGGAGGAATAGATTCAGTTTGTATGTTACATATGTTATATAGGTTAAAAAAAAAATTTAATGTTAATATTTTAATAGTAACTTTTAATCATAATCTGCGTCAAGAATCATCTATTGAGTTAAAATTAGTAAAACACTTAGCATCTAAATTGCAATTTGATTGTTTTATACAAGAATTCAATGTAAAAGAATATGCAAAAAAACATTCATTATCAATAGAAACAGCAGGTAGAAGACTACGATATTTTTATTTAGAAGACATAGCTAAAAAATATCACTATAATAAAATATCAATTGCACATAATGCTAATGATAATGCTGAAACAATGTTAATGTGGCTTATTAGGGGTAGTGGTAATTTTATTGGAATTCCATACATAAGGAAAATAGAAAAAAATGTTTTAATAATACGCCCTCTCATTGGAATAAGAAGAACATTAATAGAGAGTTATGTTAGATATTATAATTTACCATTTTGTCATGATAGTTCAAACGATTTAGATGTTTATACAAGAAATAAGATCAGATTATCAATAATTCCACTTTTAGAAAGTCTTAATCCTAAGTTCATTGAGCATATTTTTAATATAACATGTATTCAATCAAGAGATAGCATATATTTAAGCCATATTGTAAATACTCTTCAAAAACAATGTGTTAATAGTAATAATAATCAAATCTCGCTTGATTTAACAATATTTTTACGATACAATAAAGCAATACAATTTAGGATAATAAAAAACATTTTACCAGAAAAAAAATGTAATTCACATATCAATTTTATTATGAACAAGCTTTTAACATCGTCATCTATTTGTAGCTATAGATTATCAAAGAAATGGACTTGTAAGATAACTACTAATAAAGTTTTTTTTATAAAAAATCAATAATTTATATCACAATTAGTAAGATAGGAGCGCAAATATGAACAAAAAAAAGAGTCCATGGTATATATTTTTTTGGATAACATTATTTATTATTATATTTATGTTAGTTAATGCTTCAATGCAAAGATCTCATGAACTTGATCTAGAATATTCACAATTTAAACAATACATAAGAAATGGAAACGTATCTAAAGTATTAGTGTCATCTAGTGTTATCAAAGGACAATTTAAAGATAGTGATGGTATCTTAAAGAAATTCAGAACTGTCCCAATGAATGATCCAAATTTAATTAAAGACTTAGAAGATAATAAAGTACTTGAATTTTCAGCAATAGATAAAAATGGATGGGTTGGGCCTATTTTGATAAATTGGGGACCAATTATTTTATTGATGTTATTTTGGTTATGGATTATGCGTAGTATGACTAGTAATGGTAAGCAAATGATGTCATTTGGCAAAACAAAAGTTAAAAAATCCCACAATGATGATTTACAAATCACTTTCCAAGATGTTGCAGGATGTGAAGAAGCAAAAGAAGAATTGCAAGAAATAGTTGAATTTCTTAAAAATTCTTCAAAATTTCAAAAATTAGGTGGTAGGATTCCAAAAGGAGTTTTACTATTTGGATCTCCAGGTACAGGAAAAACATTGCTTGCGAAAGCTGTTGCTGGGGAAGCAGGAGTCCCATTTTTTGCAGCTAGTGGATCAGAATTTGTTGAAATGTTTGTTGGAGTAGGGGCATCAAGAGTTAGAGATTTATTTGATCAGGGACGAAAGGCTGCTCCATGTTTATTGTTTGTTGATGAAATAGATGCTGTAGGACGTCATAGATTTGCAGGGATAGGTGGACATGATGAAAGAGAACAAACTTTAAATCAACTTTTAGTAGAAATGGATGGGTTTGATACTAAAGAAGGTGTAATCTTACTAGCAGCGACAAATAGGCCTGATGTTCTCGATCCAGCTCTTTTAAGACCAGGAAGATTTGATAGACAAATTATGATTCCAAATCCAGACCTTAAAGATAGAAAAGAGATTCTTGAAGTTCACTCAAAGAAAGTAAAATTAGATCGTAGTATTGATTTAAATATTATTGCTAGAAGTACTCCAGGATTAGTAGGTGCTGATTTAGCTAATATCATTAATGAATCTGCATTATTAGCAGCTAGAAATAATCAAAAAACTATTAATATGCATAATATAGAAGAATCTATTGAGAGAATTATTGCAGGCCCTCAAAGGAAATCACGTTTAATATCTAATAAAGAAAAAAAAATCATTGCATATCATGAAGTAGGACATGCAATAGTTGCTAAAAATTTACCAACAGCAGATCCTGTCCATAAAATATCTATTATTCCTCGTGGCCCTGCATTAGGATATACTATACAATTGCCAGAACATGACAAATATTTAACTTCTAAGTCAGAACTTTTGGATAAATTATCTATATTATTAGCTGGACGTATAGTAGAAGAATTAGTATTTTCAGAGATCACTACAGGAGCTCAAAATGATATTTTACAAGCCACAAATATTGCTACAAAAATGGTTACAGAGTTTGGGATGAGTGAAAAATGTGGGACAATAACATTGTCGAATTCTTTAAACAACGAAATAATGATTCAAAAAGATGTATCAGGAAGGAGTGAATTTAGACATTCATGGAAAACATATGAAATAATAGATGAAGAAATTAAAAATATTATCAATATTACAAAAGAAAAATCAAAAAGTATAATTACTACAAATATGGATATTATAAAAAGAATTGTAGGACATTTATTGGAAAAAGAGAATTTGACAGGAGAAGAATTAGATAATATTATTGCTGGGAATACATTGTCAAATTTAAAGATTAGTATGGTATCTGAAGCAAGAACTAAGCAATCTAAAGT
Source organism: Endomicrobium sp. (assembly GCA_031262135.1). GTDB lineage: Bacteria > Elusimicrobiota > Endomicrobiia > Endomicrobiales > Endomicrobiaceae > Endomicrobiellum. Next base: position 5,141 of record JAISIG010000024.1, on the reverse strand, counting down.
AAATAATAAAAATGATCTTATTATAATGAACAACAATGTTATAGGATAAATTACACATTGTTTATAAGAAAAGCTATCATCCGTAATTTTAATGATGCATTGAATCTAGTCAAGTACACTGGAGCAAGTGAAAAGATTTTACAATCATTAGCATATAAAGGCATTCATAATTCAATCATTATTCATAATATGGATAACAAAGCACTTAATATCCTTAAACAAGAAGCCCTTTCAATAGGAGCTGATGTAGCCATAAATAAAACCATTAGTCAATTCAAATATGGTTCTTCAAATGCAGTACTGTTTGCTAACAATTCACAAATGATAAAATTAATAGCTAAATTAATACCACAACCATTTGGATTACATAAGTTTGCTTTACAATTAAACAAAATACTAAATGATAAAATAGTATTTCAATGTAAACGTCAATGTTTTTACTTAGACAAGCCAATTTTAATGGGTGTTATTCAAATTGCAGATTTAAAACACAACAATAATGATTTAATTGAACGTGCTATACAATTTGCAAGTTTAGGAATTAACATTATTGCATTAAAAACTAATAGGAAGTTATGTAACTTAAACCATAATATAATGCAAAAATTATTCTCAATATTAAGAATAATCAGAAAAAATATAAACATTCCTATTGCGATAGAAGTCTATAAATATACAACAGCTAAAATTGCTTTAGATGAAGGTGCAGATATAATATATGATTTATTTTCCCTAAGTAAAGAAAAAAATAAATTAGCTGCGCTTATAAAACAACAACAAGCAGGAATTATATTAACATCAAATTCTAAAATAAAAAAAATACAGATGCAAGAAAATGCAGATTGTATTGTGTCAGAACTATATAATTTTTTTCTGTGTAAAAAAAATTATGCAATTACACATGGAATAACAGAGCAACAAATTGCTATAGACATATTAGTTGATAGTGTTAAGAATTTCGTATTGCTCAAGGATTTAAAAATATTCTCATCAATAGGAGCAGTAATTGGATCATTTTTTAATCCATATGTTGTAAAAAGAAATAATTTGAAAAATAATTTAATAGCAAGTTTGTTAATCTTCTTATATGGAGGAAATATTATAAAAGTGTTTAATGCCAAGAATGCTATCAGTATTCTTCATTATATTAATATATTGAATCAAACATAAATAAAATATCAATTAAATATTATATTTATTTATGATATAATTTGGGAGAAAGAAGGATAAATTTTATTTTTTATAATTTTTTACATTTGAACTTGATACAATGAATTTATTTGGAACTGATGGCATAAGAGGAAATTCTTCAAATTTTCCATTTGATAATAAGACTTTATATTCACTTGGTATTGCAATAGCTAAAGTAATGAATTGTTATAACATATTTATTATTAGAGATACAAGACTGTCTGGAAAAAGAATTCAATGTGAAATAATAAAAGGACTTCTAGCTGAAGGAATTACTCCAATCTTAGGTGGAGTCATGCCTACAGCTTCTGCATCTTATATTGTCAATAAATATTCTTTCTCTGCTGCTATAGTTATATCAGCAAGTCATAATCCATATTATGATAATGGGATCAAAATTTTTGATAAATATGGCTCAAAAATTTCACATTGCACAGAGTATGCAATTGAACAGGAAACATATAAAAATCTTCATTCAATAAAAAATGAGATATTTATATACAATAATAGTCAAATTAAAGAAAACCATAAATTTATAAAAATATATGAAAATTTTGTTATAAAAAGCTTTTTTGGAACTACATTATCTGGAAAAACTATAATAATTGATTGTGCTAATGGATCTGCATCTAGATGTGCTATTAATGTATTAACAGCTCTTGGGGCAAAAGTTATAGCATTGAATTGTACTCCAACAGGTAAAAATATTAATTTGAATTGTGGGGCAATTTTTCCTAGAGAATTAGCATCCAAAATAAAACAAAATCATGCTTTTTGTGGTTTTGCTTTTGATGGAGATGCAGATAGAATAGTGTGTATTGATGAAAATGGAAGTATAAAAGATGCTAATTATTTTCTTGCTTCAATAGCACTTTGGCTTAAAAATAATAATAAATTAAACAACAATATTCTAATTACTAGCAATATGGCTAATATAGGACTATATAAAGCAATGCAAAAAGCAAACATTGAATTAATATATAGTGAAGTTGGGGATTCTTTTATTATGCATAATATGAAAAAATATAATGCTTCGTTTGGAGGTGAACCATCTGGACACTTTATATTTAAAGATGTTTTATTAACAGGTGATGGGTTATTGAATGCTATAATACTTCTTTCAATTTTAACTATTGAAAGAAAAACATTATCAAAGTTTATGCATGATAGAATAGTTCAGATATACCCACACATTATTGTAAACAAACCAGTAAAAAGCAAGATTCCATTAAATAAGTTACTTAAATCAGATAATCTAATTAATACTTATAAAACAAAATTAAATATAGATGGTAAAATAATTGTAAGGTACTCTGGAACAGAAAAAAATGTCATTAGGATTATGGTAGAAGGAATAAATCAAGTAGATATCACGAATATTGCTAATGATATTGCTAATACAATACAAAATGAAATTATAGAATTGCAAAGAAAGAGGATTTGTACATAAAATTATGTGTGGTATTTTTGGCTATATAGGAAATTCTAATGCATTAAAAATTATTATGAATGGTTTAAGAAAACTTGAATATCGTGGATATGATTCAACAGGAGTTGCATTATTAGTAAATAATAAACTTTACATTAAGAAAAGTATAGGGAATATTAACACTTTGAACAACAAATTACATTATGATAATCATCTATCAATCTTAAAACAAGCTAATATAGGGCTTGGGCATACACGTTGGGCAACTAATGGTAAAGTGACAGTTAGAAATGCACACCCACAGGTTGATTATACAAAAAGTTTCAGTATTGTTCACAATGGAATTATTGAAAACTATAATGATTTAAAATATACATTACTACAAAAAAAATATAGTTTTAAATCTCAAACTGATACAGAAGTTATAATTAATCTAGTTCTAGAACACTATAATGGTGATTTATTTAACTCTGTACAACAAACTTTATCATATTTACGTGGATCTTATGCTATTGGTATACTATGTAAATATGATACACAGAGGATACTATGCGCAAAAAAAGATTCTCCGCTAATAATAGGGATTGGGAATGGAGAAAATTTTTTAGCATCTGATGTTTATGCGTTATTACCATATACTAATAAAATGATCTTTCTCGAAAATGGAGACATTGCAGAATTATATAAAAATAATATAAAAATAAAAAAACAAGATGGTACAGATAAGGAATTAAATATTTGTGTTATACAAGATTCTGTTAATATAAATTTATCAAACAAAACACAATATAAGTATTTTATGTTAAAGGAAATTTATGAACAACCAGACACAATCAAAAATACTTATGAGAATCTCCTCAACAATACTACACAAATTATTATGAAACTAAATAATATTCAGAAAATATATATATTAGGCTGTGGTACAGCATATTATGCTGGTTATGTTGCTAAATTTTGGTTTGAACAATTCACAAAAATTCCTATTGAAGTTGATATAGCATCTGAGTTTTATTATAGAAGCCTTATTTTGAATAGCAATACCTTAGTGATACTTATTTCACAGTCAGGCGAAACAGCTGACACTTTAGCTGCTTTAAGATTTACTAAGACTAAACAATGTATATCTATTGCTATATGTAATACATTTAAATCAAGTATTAGTTGCGAAGCAACATATGTTTTATATACCTCTTGCGGAATTGAAATAGGGGTAGCTTCTACAAAAGCTTTTACTTCACAATTAACTGCATTATTTATATTATCTTTAGGGTTAGGCTTACAAACTCAACAAATAACAAAGCAACAATATACACAATACTTAGATGAATTATATCAAATTCCTGATAAAGCTAAAACTATATTACAAAATATAGAAGGCATAAAAAAGATTGCAAAAGTATTTATGCGTAAAAAAAATGTATTGTATTTAGGAAGGTATATTAATTATCCTATTGCTCTTGAGGGTGCTCTTAAATTAAAAGAAGTTTCATATATACATGCTGAGGGATGTGCTACTGGAGAAATAAAACATGGAACTATTGCTTTAATAGATAATACTATCCCTGTTCTAGTAATTCTAACTAAAGGTAAAACATATAAAAAAACATTAATAAATATAGAGGAAATTCAAGCAAGGCAAAGTCTTGCAGTAATATTAACAAACAACATCAATACAAGCTTAATAAAAAAAATACACTATGTTATTTCTGTTCCTCAAACCATTGAATTATTATCCCCTATTTTAAATGTGATTCCATTACAATTATTAGCTTATTTCACTGCCACATTTTTAAAACATAATGTAGATCAACCTAGAAACTTGGCTAAATCTGTAACTGTAGAATAATAATCATGTATATTAATAAAAATAATATTGAAATTGGAATAGATATCGAAGAAATTATTAGATTTAACATCTATGTAAAAAATATAATTTATGCTCAACGTATTTTTACTAAAGAAGAAATTTCCTATGCTATGTCAAAAAAATATAAAATCGCACAATATTTTACAGCTTTTTTTGCTGCAAAAGAAGCTGTATGGAAAGCATTGAATAATCATTACACAAAATTATTAATCACCGACATTGCCATACAGCATAATAAAATAGGTAAACCTATTGTTTACATAAAAAGTCAACATTATGATAATATAGATATATCATTATCACATACTAAAAGTTATGTTGTTGCTGTTGCTATTGTTTGTTATTAAACAAAAATGAATATAAACGATTTTATTAAGAAGTTACGACGCAATGTAAATACTCATAAATATCATTATGGACACACATTGGTTATTGCTGGGTCTCAAACAATGCCAGGAGCAGGGATTTTATGTTGTTTAGGAGCTATGCGAAGCGGTATAGGTTTAGTAACACATGCAGTAAGACAAAACTGTTTAAATCAAATATATATGATGTGTCATCCAGAAGTATTATTGTGTATTTATAAAACAGTAGAGGATGTTTTATCTTACATTAAAAATAAACATATATCTTCGCTGGTTATAGGTCCAG
>JAISIG010000023.1 GCA_031262135.1 Endomicrobium sp. | reverse complement strand
ATTAATATGTATTTGTACTTTACATTTTATTTTTCCATTGATTTGGATAGGTATATCTATAAATGTTTGTTTTAATAAATTAATATCATACAATGGCCAGGATTCTTCGTATAATTTTGTTTTGCCTAACATTTCCCATAGCTCTTCACATATATGGGGGGTAAAAGGATACAGTAGGAGAATCATTGTTTTGTACACTAATAATGATGTATTATCATCATTTGAATGATATTTATATAGGTATAGAGCATTGACTAACTCCATGATTTTTGATATAGCAGTATTAAATTTAAATTCTTTATTTATCATTGTCTCTGTAACCTTCTGAATAGTTTTATGCATTAGCTGCAATATCATCAATTTATCATGGTTGCTTGCTATATTCTTTGATTTTTTATTAATTATTTCAAAAAGGTTCCAAAAACGTATTAGAAATTTTCTACATCCTTTTAATCCTTCAATTTTCCAATCGAGTTGTTTTTTAGGTGGGGCACTAAAAAGAATAAATAATCTTAACGTATCTGCTCCATATTGTTTTATAATAATATTAGGATTTACTGTGTTTCCTTTAGATTTTGACATTACTTCTCCATTTAAAGTAACCATTCCTTGAGTTAAAAGATTTGAAAATGGTTCGCTATCTTTCACTAATCCAATATCTCGCATAAACTTATACCAGAATCTAGCATATATTAAATGCATACAAGCATGTTCTATCCCACCAATATATTGATCTACTGGCATCCAATAATTTACTTTATCAGAGTCAAAAGCACGACTACTATTGATAGGATCACAATATCTAGAGTAATACCATGAAGAATCTATAAATGTATCCATTGTATCAGTTTCTCTACGTGCTTGTCCTGTACATTTTGGACATTTCACATCTACAAAATTTTTATCAAATTTTAAAGCAGAAAAATCTTTAACATTTTTAGGCAACATTACTGGTAAATCATTAATTGGAACAGTAAGAATTCCACAAGTATCACAGTAAATTATAGGTATAGGAGTTCCCCAATATCTTTGTCTTGATATAAGCCAGTCTTTAAGTTTAAAATTAATGACTCGTTTTCCTAGTTTTTTAGACTCTAGCAACTGTATTATATTTAACCAAGCTTGAGTTGATTGAATTCCATTAAATTGACAAGAATTAATAAGTTTTCCATCTCCTTCATAGGGAAGATTTGTGTTTGATTGAATAACCTCAATCATAGGAATATTATGTTGTTTTGCAAACTCCCAATCTCTTTTATCATGTGCAGGTACAGCCATAATAGCTCCTGTTCCATAATCAGTAACTACATAATCTGCTATAAATATTGGAATGTGAAGTCCACTTACAGGATTTATAGCTTCAATACCTTCTATTAATATTCCTTCTTGTGTAGTAGATAATGTATTATCTTTGTTTTTAGATAGATAATTTTTTATTTTATTGTAATTTTTTATATGCTTATGGAATATGTTATTAGATTGAAGTATTTCGTGGTCTCTAGCTATAGCGATAAAAGTTACACCATAAATAGTCTCAGGGCGTGTTGTAAATATCTTTAAAGTATATTCTACAGGTGTAAATAAAAAATGTATTTCTATTCCAATTGATTTTCCTATCCAATTCTTCTGCATAGCTATTACTTGCTTAGGCCATCCAGTTAATTTTTTACTATCTTCAAGTAATTCCTCAGCATAATTTGTAATTTTAATAAACCATTGTTTTAGAGTTTTATATTGAGTAAGACAATGGCATCTCCAACATCTTCCATTAATTACTTGTTCATTAGCCAACACAGTATTACAAGTACTACACCAATTTACTTTAGAATTTTTTTTAAAAGCTAATCCATTTTCAAACATTTTTATAAAAAACCATTGATTCCATTTATAGTATTCAGGCATACAAGTTGTAATTTCGTTTTTCCAATTGTAGGATATTCCAAGTGTTTGTAATTGTTCTTTCATATATTGAATGTTCTTTTTTGTCCATGCTGCTGGATGAATATGATGAGCTATAGCAGCATTTTCAGCTGGTAGCCCAAAAGCATCCCACCCCATTGGATGTAATACATTATAACCTTTCATTCTATGAAAGCGTGCTAATACATCTCCAATAGTATAATTACGTACATGGCCCATATGTAATGTCCCTGAAGGATAAGGTAACATAACAAGACAATAATATTTTTTTTTATTATATTTTTTATCGTTAGGTGAAAACAACATGTTATTTTTCCAATATAATTGCCATTTTCTCTCAATCTTATTATGGTCATAATTTTTCATTATTACTTAAATGCTCCTTTTTCTCATATTTAGTTATCTTTTTAGTAGTATAAAGTGTTCTAAATTTCCTTTTACACCTTTTAAACTTGATGAAGTTTCTGCAACTACTATAAACCCTATATTGCAAGCAAAATTTTTTATTTTTTGTATAGCCTGTTGTCTTAAATTTTCATTTTTAACAATTCCTTTTTTTACATCATATGAACTAAGCTCAAATTGTGGTTTAATTAAAGGGATAATAAATTTACTTGTAGATATCTCGCTATATACTATAGGCAAAATCTTTGCAAGTGATATAAATGATACATCTATAGTAACTAAATCAATTATATCATTGATTAATGACTTTGTATAATATCTAAAATTAAGATTTTCTATATTAGTTACACGTTTATCTTGTTTTAATTTATAATCTAATTGGCCTTTTCCAACATCTACAGAATAAACACGCATTGCTCCATTTTGTAATAGACAATCAGTAAAGCCGCCTGTAGATGCTCCTATATCCAAACAAATATAGCCTTGTATATTCAATTTAAACACTTTTAATGCTGATGCCAGCTTCAATCCACCGCGTGAAACATATAAATTATGCTTTCTTATCTCAATAGAATCTTTAGTGTCATATAATATCCATGGTCTAAATTCAATTTGTTTATTAACATAAACAATTTTGCTCATGATTAATGCTTGAGCATGTTTTAATGATAATGCAAAATGTTTTTCTACAAGTAATATATCTAATCTCTTCTTCTTTATCTTTGTTATGAAGTTTATCATTTTTTACTAAGAATTACATTTCTAAATCAACTCTAACTTTTTTATGATATTAATTAACAATCTTAAGAGATATTGCTACTTTTGTTCCAAAAATGTTACTTGCTAATAACAAAAGCATTTATTCGTCTTAGTTAAACGTTTTAATCTGCATGCTAATACGGCTATTTTCATTGTGATAAAAATATTTGAATGTAGAGTTACTATAGTAAACTTTTTTGATATATAGTTTTAAATTTAAATTATCCATTTTATAATTATTATTATTTAGCTATATCTTGCGATCTAATTTCTCGAATAACAGTAACTTTAATTTGTCCAGGATATTCCAATTCACACTCAATTCGTTTAGCTATTTTGTGAGCTAATATTTGGGATTCTATATCATCTATACAGTCAGGTTTTACAAGTATTCTTACTTCTCTACCAGCTTGAATAGCATAAGCCATTAAAACTCCATGAAACCCTTTTGCAATTTTTTCAAGCTTTGCTAAACGTTTTACATAGAATTCTATGGATTCCATTCTTGCCCCAGGTCGAGAAGCAGAAATAGCATCTGCTGCTGCTATAACAAAAGCTTCTGCAGTTTCTGGAAGTGCAAACCCCTCATGATGTGATAAAATAGCATTTATCATTTTTGTGGATTCCCCATATTTACGTGCAATTTCAGCTGAAATTTGATGATGGCTACCATCTACTTCATGGTTTACCGCTTTGCCAATATCGTGCAATAAAGCTCCTTTTTTACAAAAATTTACATCAACTCCTAATTCACTTGCGATAATTTTAGCAATCCAAGTAACTTCTAATGTATGTTGTAACTGATTTTGCCCATAAGAAGTTCTATATTTGAGTTTACCTAGTAATTTAATAATCTCTGGATGTACTCCTGTTACTCCTGCGTCAATTACTGCTTGTGTTCCTATGTCTTTAATATGTTGTTCCATATTAAGTTTCACTCTTGCAACGATATCTTCAATTCTAGAAGGATGAATTCTTCCATCCATTACTAATTTTTCTAGAGCAATTCTAGCTATTTCTCTTCTCACTCCATCAAATGATGATACTGTTATTGTTTCAGGAGTATCATCTATGATTAAATCAACTCCTGTTATTTGTTCAAAGGCTCTAATGTTCCTTCCCTCTCTTCCTATGACTCTGCCTTTAATTTCTTCATTAGGGATATTTACAGTAGTTGTAATATTGTCCATAGTATATTCTGCTGCGATACGTTGTATTGCTATTGCTAAAATTTCTTTTGATTTTCTATCAGCACTTTCACGTGTTTCTTGTTCTAGCCGTTGAGATAAAATTGTTAGTTCTTGTTGCATATTACTTTTTGTTTCGAATAAAATTTGGCTTTTTGCTTCTTTTTTAGTCATGCAAGCAATATGTTCAAGAGTTGATTGTTGTTTATTTTGAATGGCATCTAGATCTGCAAGTTTGGTTTTTATTTGTTCTTCTTTAAAATGCAAACTTTTTTCTTTTCCAGTTAATTCTTTTTCTTTTTGATCTATTATAAGAATTTTTTTATCTAAATTTTCTTCTCGTTGGTGTATCCTATTCTCTACATTTTGAACATGTTGTTTCCTATCTCTAATTTCTTTTTCAAATTCTTTCCTTTCTTTGTCAACAATATTTTTTGCTTCTAACAGTGATTCCTTTAGCTTTGTGTCTGCTATCAATTTTGCTTCATTAATAATTCTTTCTGACATTTGTTCTAATGACTGAGCATTGATCTTATCATATATTAGACGTAAAATATATCCTATAAAACAAGCTATTAATAGAACTATCCCAATAATGATGAAATTTAACATAACTACTCCTTAAAATTTCATGAATTTTTTATAACTCTTTTTTCTGTCACTATTGTTCCAACTGATAAATCATATTGTTCAATGGGAAGATTTTTAACAATTTGGAAATCATAAGCAATTCCTATTATCTTACATTTTGGAATATTCTGTAACCATCTATC
>JAISIG010000008.1 GCA_031262135.1 Endomicrobium sp. | reverse complement strand
AATTTACTACAAAATTTAAAAAAAGTTGAATATATTAAACAGAATTCAGGAGCAAAACTGCTTTTAGCGTTAAAGTGCTTTTCTACATGGAGTCTTTTTAAACTTATTAGCAAATATATGGACGGAACAACTAGTAGCTCTTTATATGAAGCTAAACTTGGATATTATAAATTTAAAAAAGAAAATCATGTTTTTAGTGTAGCATATTCAGAGAATGACATAATGTTATTAAAGAATATAGCTGATAAAATTATCTTTAATTCAATAACACAATTAAATAGATTTTATAATTCCTTAAATCATAGTAAAATTGGATTACGTATTAATCCTAATATAAGTTATTCAAAATTTTCCATTGCTGATCCAGCTCAAAAATATTCTAAACTTGGCATTATAGATTCAAGACAAGTCTTTTCTAACTTGAATAAAATAAGTGGAATCATGTTTCATTACAACTGTGAAAATGATCACTATGAAAGTTTCAGTAATATGTTAGACCAACTTTCTGCAAAATATTCTGCTATTTTACATAAAGTTGATTGGGTCAGTCTCGGAGGAGGTATTTATTTTACAAAACAATATTATCCTATAGAAAAATTTTGTGAAAAATTGAAAGATTTCAGTAATAGATTTAAAGTACAAATATATTTAGAGCCTGGAGAAGCTATAGTTACTGATAGTTGTGAATTAATAACAACAGTTTTAGATATTATTAAAAACAAAAAAACCATTGCAATAGTTGATTCTTCTGTAGAAGCACATATGCCTGATTTGCTTATATATAGAACTTCTGCTAAAATTAATAATAAATGTGGCCCTCATAAATATATTATTGCAGGGCAGTCTTGTCTTGCTGGAGATATTTTCGGAGAATATCAACTTAACACTATACTGAAACCAGGATCAGTTATACGTTTTGGTGATGCTGCTGGATATACAATGGTGCAAAAAAATTGGTTTAATGGATTAAAGATGCCTTCTATAGTAGTAAAAAGATTAAATGGAAAACTGTCTATAGTGAAAATATTTTCATATATTGATTTCTTAAATAGTTTGTCATAACTATATAATAACAAACAATGTTAAAACCACTGTTTAACATAACATATAGGAGGAAAAAACTTTGACAAAAAAGAATGTGCTCATTATTGGAGCAGGAGGAGTAGCTCACGCTGCATCTCATAAACTTGCACAACATAATGACTTATTTGGAAATATATATCTAGCATCACGTTCAATTGACAGCTGTAAAAAAATATTAGATAGTATAGAACGTAAAAATAATTATAAAAACATTTTAAATAAAATACGTATGATTCATTTAGATGTTTTTAATAATCAAGATTTAGATAAAATTTTAAAGAAGTTTAAAATTTCTATAACACTGAATTTAGCTTCTCCATTTTGTAATATGAGAATTTTACAATCTTGTATTAATAATGGATCAGCTTATATAGATACTGCAATTCATGAAGATCCAAGCAAAGTATGTGAAGATCCTCCATGGTATGCTAATTATGAGTGGAAACATAAAACTGCTTGTTTACAAAATGGTATTACAGCTATTTTAGGAGCAGGATTTGACCCTGGAGTAGTTAATGCTTATGTTGCCTATGCTAGAAAGCATTATTTTGATTATATAGATACAGTAGACATAATGGATGTAAATGCTGGAATCCATAATAAATATTTTGCTACAAATTTTGACCCTGAAATAAACTTCAGAGAATTTGTAAAAGTCTGGGTATGGATAAATAAACAGTGGGAATGCAAACCCATACACTCTGAAAAAAAAACATATAATTTTCCTGTAATAGGAGAACAAACTATATATTTAACAGGACATGATGAAATTCACTCTTTATATAAAAATATTAATGCTACATCAATAAGATTTTGGATGGGGTTTAGTGAACATTATTTAAATTGTTTTAACGTACTAAGCAATATAGGACTTTTATCAGAAAAACCCGTTAGGACATCTGAAGGACTAGAAGTTGTTCCATTAAAAGTTCTTAAAGCATGCTTACCTAATCCAAAAGAACTTGCTCCTAATTATACAGGTAAAACATGTATAGGTGTTTTGATAAATGGTACATGGGATAAACAAAAAAAAGAAATTTTTATATACAATATTTGTGATCATCAATCTTGTTACAAGGAGATTGAATCTCAAGCTATTAGCTATACTGCTGGAGTTCCAGCTGTTAGTGCGGCTATTCTTATTAATAATGGAATATGGGATGTAAAAAAGATGGTAAATATAGAAGAACTAAATCCAGATCCTTATATTACACTACTTAAAACAATGAATTTAACTACTGAAATAATTGAAATCAATAAACTATCTTTAATATAATGAGGAGCATAAATGTTTAAGTTTAATAATAATGATCTTTTTATCGAACAAGTACGGTTATTGGATCTTGTAAATAAATATAAAACAAGTACATATGTATATTCTAAAAATAAAATCATTAAAAACTTTGAAGAATATAATAAATGTTTAACAGAAAAAAATGATAGTATGATATGTTTTGCTTGCAAAGCCAACTCTAACAAAACAATTTTAACATTATTAGCAAGCCTTGGAGCTGGAGCAGATACTACATCTGGTGGAGAAATATATAGATGTCTTCAAGCTGGCTTTAACCCATTAAAAATAGTCTATGCAGGAGTAGGAAAGACAAATGAGGAAATTGAATATGCATTAAAAAATAATATTTTAATGTTTAATGTAGAATCTGAAGAGGAATTAAATGCTATAGATCAAATAGCTAACAAATGTAGAACAAAAGCCAGAATTGCTTTTAGAATTAATCCAGATGTCAATCCAGATACTCATTCTTATATTGTTACTGGTAGCAAAGAAACCAAATTTGGCATTCCATATGAAAATGCTATTAAAACATATTTAAATGCTAGCAAGAAAAAAAATATTATTTTATATGGTATTCATTTTCATATTGGATCACAAATATTAGATATCGAACCATTTAAATTAGCAGGAAAAAAAATTAAACTTATTATTGATAATCTAAAAAAACATAATATACACATTCAATATATTAACTGTGGAGGAGGCTTAGGGATTCAATACAGTAAAAACGATAAAAATATAATATCAAAGTATCAATTAATGTCAGTAATGTTTGAGATATTTGGGGAAAATAATAAATTTATTTTTGAGCCTGGTAGATCAATACTTGCTGATGCTGGTGGCTTATTAATAAAAGTAATATATAGAAAAATCTCTGGGAATAAACATTTCCTTATTACTGATGCTGGCATGAATGATTTGATAAGACCAACATTATATGGTGCACATCATGATGTGATTCCAATAACTAAAACTTGTATCACAAATAATGTTTTAACAGATATTGTTGGTCCTATATGTGAAAGTGGAGATTTTTTGGCAAGAAACCTTAATTTCCCTATTGTTCAACAAGGAGAAATTTTACTTATTAAAGATACAGGTGCTTATGGAGCATCTATGTCTTCAGAATATAATTCAAGGCCAAAAATTGCTGAAGTTTTAATTGATGGAGAAAAAGCCATATTAATACGTAAAAGAGCTAATTATAATGACTTACTACTAAATGAACTTTAATTCAATATTGACAAATTTTTTTTTACAATATTATAGGAAATTTTGAACATGAATATTAAATTTATAAAGATAACAGCTGCTGGAAATGATTTTATTCTGATAGATAATAGATCTAAAATGATATCATCAACAGAATACAACAGTATTGCAAAAAAATTGTGTAATAGAAAGTACTGTATAGGAGCTGATGGGCTAATATTATTAGAGAAAAGCAATGTGGCAGAATTTAAAATGAAGTATTTTAATTCTGATGGGTCATATGCTGCTATGTGTGGAAATGGAGCTCGTGCTATTGCATATTTTGCATATACTGAACGTATTTCATGTAATAAATGCATTACATTTGAAACTGATGCTGGCTTAATCCAAGCAGAAATTTTATTGAACAATCAAGTAAAAATCAGCATATATGATCCATGTGATATCAAAACTAATATAGAATTAACAATAGAAGATAAATTATTAAGTGTAGACTATATTAATACTGGTGTACCACATGTAATCATCTTTATTGAAAAGATCCAAGATATAAATGTTAAGAAATATGGAAAACTTATAAGATATCATGATAAGTTTAAGCCAATAGGCGGCACAAATGTTAATTTTGTTGAAATCATTAATACGAATTCAATTTTTGTGCGTACTTATGAAAGAGGTGTTGAGGACGAAACACTGGCATGTGGAACTGGAATTACTGCCTCAGGGATTATGACAGTTATGAGAGGGTTTACCAAATCTCCTGTCAATGTTACATCACAAGGTGGGGATAGATTAATAGTTTCTTGTAATTTTTTAAAAGAAAAACCAACCAATGTTATCTTGGAAGGCCCTGCATTAATAACTTTTAAAGGAACAACTACAATATTAAATTAATAATAAATCATTTTATGGAGGTATTCTTATGTTTAGTGGAGTATATACTGCTTTACTAACACCGTTTAATAATAAGAATGAAATAGATTTTCATGCATTAGATAAACTCTTAGAGCTTCAATTAATGAGCGGGGTAGATGGAATTGTACCATGTGGAACTACAGGAGAATCAGTTACGTTAACAATAGAAGAATACAAAAGTATAATAAACTTTTGTGTTAAGAAAATCCAAAGAAAAATTAAAATTTTGGCTGGTACAGGGTCTAATTGTACTGAACATACAATACAATTGACACAATTTGCAGAGGAAGCAGGATGTGATGGAGCCTTAGTTGTTGCTCCATATTATAATAAACCTACTCAAACTGGACTATATTTACATTTCAAGAAGATTGCTAATTCAGTAAAATTTCCTATTGTTTTATATAACATTGCAGGACGCACTTCAATTAATATAGAACCTGCTACAATACAAAAAATTTGTAAAACATGTCAAAATGTTATAGGAGTTAAAGAGGCCTCAGGGTCATTAAAGCAGATGGGAAATATAAAATCTTTGATTCAGGAATTAGAAGTAATTTCTGGAGATGATATCTTAACATTACCTTTATTAGCGATAGGAGGAGTAGGAGTGATATCAGTAGTGTCAAATATTGTTCCAACTGAAATAGTTAACCTTGTACACAATTTTAACAAAGGTAACATCAAAGATGCAATGAAACTTCATTATAAATTATTACCTTTAATGGAAGCAATGTTTATAGAAACTAATCCAATTCCAGTGAAAACTGCGGCTGGGTTACTTCATATATGTGAATCATATTTGAGATTACCCATGTGTAGTATGGAACAAGACAATAAGAAAAAATTGATCCAAACTTTAGATAGTTATGGAATTTTAAAATAAATTATCAAGAGGAAATAATGAACATAGTAATTTGTGGAGCTGCAGGGAAGATGGGGCAAGAGATCTTAAATTTAGCTAAGCTAGATCAAACAATAAATGTTATTGGAGCTTTAGATCGTGAGGATAAAGTTGGAATAAATACTAATCAGAATAATGAAATTCTTTCTATTGACAAGTTATATTCAATTATATGTAAAACAAAGAGCATTATTATAGATTTTACAAGTCCTCAATGCACATTAAAGAATATTCGCGTTGCGAAAAAATGTAATACTCCAATGGTTATTGGAACAACAGGTTTCAATGAAAATGAAAAAAATGATATTAGCAAATTATCAAATTTTATTCCTATTGTTTTATCTCCTAATATGTCTATAGGAATGAATATGGTATTTAAATTAGTAGAAGTTATGACAAAAAAACTATTAGAGTATAATATTGAAATATTAGAATTACATCATAATAGAAAAAAAGATGCTCCATCAGGTACAGCTAATAAAATTGCTGAAATAATTTCTTCTTCCTTAGGAGAATCCCTTGCTAATGTTGCTGTCTATGGAAGACATGGAATCAATTTAACAAGAAAAAAAAATGAAATAGGAATTTCCTCAATTCGAGCTGGGGATATCGTTGGAGACCACACAATATATTTTACAGGAATAGGAGAAAGGGTAGAGTTGACACATAGAGCACATTCACGCCATCCTTTTGCAATTGGAGCATTAAAAGCAGCAAAATGGCTTGAACATATACAATCCCCAGGATTGTATAGTATGGAAGATGTATTATGTATCAATAATTTATATTAAGAATTCCTTTATACAGGAGAAACAAAAAAGTGAAAATACATTATAGTGATAAATTGATGAAACTTCCACCATATCTATTTATTGAAATAGATAAAAGAAAAAAAGAAGCACTTAATAAAGGTGTTGATATTATATCGCTAGGGGTGGGTGATCCTGATTTACCTACTCCAGCACATATAGTACAGTGCATGCAGGAAGCTGTATCTAATCCAGAGAATCATAAATACCCTTTTGGGTTTGGATTAATAAAATACAGGGAGGCCATTGCAGATTGGTTTCAGAAACGATTTGATGTATCTCTTGAACTAAACGAAATTTGTGCTCTTATAGGATCAAAAGAAGGAATAGGACATATGCATTTAGGGTTTATCAATAAAGGTGATGTAGTCTTAGTTCCTGAACCTGGGTATCCTGTATATAGTACAGCTACAATATTAACAGACGGAATCCCATACTTCATGCCGTTATTAGAAAAAAATAATTTTTTACCTGATTTTAGCAAAATCCCATCTTCTGTATTAACTCAAGCTAAGATCATTTTTATTAATTATCCTAATAATCCTACATGTGCAATTGCTAATAAAGAGTTCTATTTAGAATTAATTAATTTAGCAAAAAAAAATAATATTATTGTAGCTGCTGATGCTGCATATTCAGAGATATATTATGATGAACAAGATAAACCATGTAGTTTTCTTGAATTACCAGGAGCTAAAGATGTTGGAGTTGAATTTCACTCATTGTCCAAAACTTATAATATGACAGGATGGAGAATAGGATGGGTTTGTGGCAATAAAGATATTATTGCTGGAATAGCTAAAGTTAAAGATAATTATGATTCTGGGGTATTTCAAGCAATTCAAGAAGCTGGAGTAGTAGCTCTATCATCATCACAACAAGCTGTGTATGATTTAAGAAAAATATATAAAGAGCGTAGAGATCTTTTAGTTAATGGTTTACAAAAAATGAATTGGAAAGTTAAATTACCTAAAGCTACATTTTACGTATGGGCAAAAGTGCCTACTGGATATACATCATCCGATACAGTCATAAAACTACTAGATGAAGCTGGTATTATATGTACCCCTGGAAATGGCATGGGTAACAGTGGAGAAGGATATGTTAGATTCGCACTGACTGTGAATAGCTCTAAGATACAAGAAGCTTTATTTCGTATAAATAAAATACAATGGTAAAACCTCTGCAGAATGATACATGTTAATAAAAAGATTTTTTACTTGATTGGAATTGGCGGAGTAGGAATGGCAGGAATAGCAGAAATTTTACTAAATTTAGGTTGTAAAGTTTATGGTTCGGATATTTGTAAGACTAAACTTACAGACTATCTATCAAGTATCGGAGCAGTTATTTACATTGGACATAGTGTTAACAATATACGATATATAAAAACTATAGATATAGTTATTGTATCATCAGCAATTCATACTAATAATATAGAATTACAATTCGCTATAGATAAAAAACTTAATGTAATAACTCGTGCTAAAATGTTATCTACTCTTGCCAAAGGCAATGAACTTATAACAATCTCTGGAACACACGGTAAAACTACTGTGTCTGCTATGATAGCTTTTGCTATGCAACATGCAAAACTAGACCCTACATTTATAATAGGAGGAAAATTCAAAAATACAAACTCTGGAGCAAAGCTTGGGCATAGTAAATATATCGTTATAGAATCTGATGAATCAGATGGGTCATTTTTAAATTTTGAGCCAGTTATTACAGTTGTAACCAATATCGATAATGATCATTTAGAAAACTATGATAACAATCTTAATAACCTAAAAAATGCATTTCTAAGCCATATTAATAAAATACCATTAGATGGTGTAGCATTTTTATGTTCAGATAATACTCATTTATTAGATCTTATTAATAGTAATAAGATTAAAGTTAAATATATAACGTATGGATTGCAAAATAATCCTAATATTAAAGCTATAAATATACAACGTAGTAATCATTTTACATATTTTGATGTTCAATATATGGGTGAAATAATTGGACATTATGGGATACCTATATTAGGGATACATAATGTATTAAACTCACTTCCTGTAATAGGAGTTTGTTCATGGTTAAAGATTCCTAATGAATTAGTAATTCAATCAATAAAACAATTCAATGGTACATCAAGGCGATTAGAAATAAAAAGCAAAACAAAAGGAGTAACTATAATAGATGATTATGGACATCATCCAACAGAAATTATTGTTTCAATAAAAGCTATCAAAGATTTATGGCCTCAGAGTAGACTTATAGTTTTATTTCAACCACATAGATATACAAGGACAAAAAATCTTCTATATGAATTTAGTAGAAGTTTTGTTTATGCTGATCTAATATTTATTTTAGATATTTATTCTGCAGGAGAATCAAAAATTTTAGATGTAACTTCAGAATTAATATTAAATGAACTAAAAAGACATGAATATAATGTTAAAAAATTTACGAATATAACAGATTTAATATCTATCATTAGATACAATGATATAATCTTAACAATTGGAGCTGGAGATATATGGCAGCTTAGTGATAATTTAGTAGAAGCAATACAAAATACAACTTATGTTAAGTAAGAGAATTATTAATGAATTATTAGATTTAGGCTGTATAATATTACGTAATGAGTTATTATCTAAACATTGTTCATTTCGTATTGGAGGGCCAGTTGATTTTTTTATTAAGATTCCAAACGAAGCAGCTTTATCATTTCTTTTACAATATGTTAATCGTAAAAAGATTTATATTTTAGGAAGTGGAAGTAATGTTTTATTTCCAGATAATGGTTATAATGGTATAGTTGCTACTCTGGTTGGAGAATTCAAATATTGCTTTGTTAACAAATATAATATCACATGCGGAGGAGGGACACAGCTATCTGACATAGTGAATTTGACTACAATACATAATTTAACTGGGTTAGAGTTCGCTATCGGAATTCCAGGGACAATTGGCGGAGCAACATACTGCAATGCAGGACTGCAAACAAAATGGATTAGCTCAGTTATCAATGGGATAGAATTTTTTAATGAAAACTCTCAAAAGGCATATTTAGATAGAAAAGATATTTCATTTAAATATAGGACAAGTTCTCTAAATACTTGTATTATTACACAAGTAAGGTTAAAACTGAATAAAAAATCAAAAAGTAATTACAATATCAATAAATATTTATATCATCGCATACAAACACAACCTATGTCACTTCCTAATGCTGGTAGTATTTTTAAAAATCCTATAGGGTTAAATGCTGGGAAACTTATTGAAGATGCACAATTAAAAGGAGTCTGCATTGGAAAAGCAAAAATTTCAGAAAAACACGGTAATTTTATATTAAATACAGGAGGCGCTTGTGCTAATGAGGTGTTATATTTAATTAAATTAATTCAAGCTAAAGTTAAGCAAAAGTTTAATATTACTCTTGAGCCAGAGATTAAAATAATTAAATAAGTTAATATTTATTTTTGTTGTAATAAAAATGTTATTTGTAATTTAATCAAATTATGTTACTACATACTAATGGACTACGTAATATTATAATTAAAGTTTGTTTTCTAATTGCATTATTTGTATTAATTAGTTATTCTATTTACCGCCAAGTTTTCACTGTGAATATAAATAATATAAAAAAAATAGATGTTATAGGAGCTTACAACGTAAAACAATATAAAATAGAAAATTTAATATTACAATTACATAATAATAATCATAAAATCAACTTAATAAAAACAAAACACTATATATTGAATTTGATACCTGAATTAAAAAATATTAAGATTTATAGATATGATGATACAATCATAGTAAATCTTTATGAAAGAGTTCCAGAAGTGTACACTATATGTAACAATGGTGGACTATTAGGGATTGATCAAAGAGGATATGTTTTTCCAATAAATATTAAAAGTATTGTAGTTAATATCCCAAAAATTTCTTATAAATATTTGCAAGAAAGAAATAAGTTACTAACATTTGTAAAGCATATAAAACTTCTATCTAGTAGTTTTTTAAAGAATGTTTATGAAATTAAATTTAACAACATTGATGAAATAGTTATCAAAATGAAAAACAATATTATAATTATTTGGGGGGCATACCAAAGTAATAAAAATTTAATAGAATCTAAATTGCAAAGATTAAAAATGATTGATTTTTATAGTAATAGCAATATACATTGTGTAGATATGAGTTATTATTGTTATGGTAAGATAATTGTTAGATAATTATATAAAATATTGTTGAGGATATAATGGTAAAACAAGTTGTTACAGCAGGGATAGATATAGGTAGTAATCAAATATGTTGTGTTGCTGGAATATGTGATGAATCTACAGGATTGATTAAAGTGTTAAGTTCTATGGGAATGTTTTGTGATGGAGTAAAAGCCGGAACTGTAGTTAATATTCAAGAGACAGCAGCTTGCATGTGTAAAATTTTAGAAGAAACTGAAAAAACTATTAATGAACGTATCAAAAATATAGTTGTAGCAGTTAGAGGTAATTTAATCAAATCCAGACATGCAACAGGTGTTGTAAATATGGAAAATATAGATAGAAGAGAGATAACACAAGAAATAGTAGGCAATGCATTAGATAATGCTAAGCAACAAATTAAATTAGATCCTGAACAAGAAATTTTACAAATTGTTCCATTAGAATATATCCTAAACCAACAAAAAGGGATTCACAATCCAATAGGAATGGAGGGAACTTATATAGAAGTAGATGTGTGTACATTTTTAATTTCTAGTAATAATTTAAGAAATTTATCTAAAGTTTTTAGTACTATTGGAATTCATAATGTAAATAAAGTCTATGGATATCCTGCCATTGGGGAAGTTTTAATTACAAAGGAAGAAAAAGAACTTGGATGTCTTTTAATTGATTTTGGAGGCTTAACAATTGGACTCGTACATTACGTTAATGGTGTTATTGCACATACTGATGAAATTTTAGATGGCTCTGATTATATTACTAGAGATATAGGGTATAAACTAAAAACAAATTATTCTATTGCAAGAGAAATAAAAGAAATGTATGGAGCAGCGTTTGTTCATCATGGCTTTGAAAATAAAGAATTTGAATATACCATCTCAGACGGTACAAGTAGTAGGATATATGATAGATTTACATTAGTAAATTATGTAATTATGCCTAGAATTGATAGAATTTTATATAAAGTAAAAAAAGTTATAGAAAAAAATAACTATGGAGATGAAGTATTCTCTGGTGGTATTATTTTATCTGGCGGTGGAAGCAATTTACATGGGTTAACAGAAGCCTTTGAAAAAGTTTTTAGTTGTTCTGTACGAGTTGGGACAGTTGGATTCAATAAATTCATAGTTGGGCCTAGAGATATTTTATCAAATTTCGCTTATACTACTGCTATAGGAACATTAAGATATGGGTTTATGAATAATCACCAACAACATGAATCTCATAAGAAAAAAACTTCTAAAAAAAGTAAAATAGTATCAAAAATATCAGAATGGTTAGAGGAAATTTTTTGAATGACTGATAAAATACTGAAAACTATACATAATAATAAAAATATGTCTCAATCTCAACCTGCTTTAATAAAGATTCTTGGAGTTGGAGGCGGCGGGTGTAATGCTGTTAATAGAATGATTGCTGTCAATGTAGCTAATGTTGAATTTGTAGCGATTAATACTGATACGCAAGCTTTGCTAAGGTCAGAATCTCCAGATATTTTACAAATTGGTGAAAAAATTACAAAAGGATTAGGGGTAGGTGGAAATCCAGAAGTTGGCAAACGTGCTGCAGAAGAAAGTGCAGAAGAAATTAGAGAAAGACTTATTGGAGCAGACATGGTATTCATAACTGCTGGAATGGGAGGAGGTACCGGAACAGGAGCTGCTCCTGTAGTAGCAAAATTAGCTAGAGAAGAAGGAATTTTAACAATAGGAGTTGTAACTAAACCTTTTGAGCATGAAGGAAAAATTAGAATGAAACAAGCAGAAGAAGGTATTAAAAATCTAAAAGAATATACAGATGCTCTTATTGTAATACCAAATGAAAGAGTTTTTAATGTTATAAATGAAAAAATAGTACTTGATACTTTTTATCAAATTATAGATGATGTACTTAGGCAAAGTATACAAGCAATTACAGACGTTATTACAGTCACAGGTGAAATAAATAGAGATTTTGCTGATGTAAAGAGCATTCTTACTAATTCTGGTACTGCTTTAATAGGTATGGGTGAAAGTGCCAGCTCAAATGTTAAGGAAGCAGTAAAAAATGCAGTTACAAGTCCTTTGTTAGATAATTATGACATTTCAAAAGCTGAGAAAGCACTTGTAAATATTACTACAAACTCAAAAGATACAGCCATGACATTACAAGAAATATTTAATGATATTAAAAGTTATGGAATTAATGGACATATTTTTCTTGGACACACTATAGATAATACACTTGATAATAAAGTAAAAATTACAATTATAGCTACAGGCTTTAATAAGGATAGCGAATCTACAAATGATACTACTACAATGCATACAAATCAAGAATTTATCTTGCAAAAAAGTTTAGTCGCTGATGAGGAAGAAATAGATCCATTAAGACCTGCCTACATGTATTGGAAACCAAAGTTTCTTAAGCAAGACGAATCTTTTGAACAAAATAAATAAATAAATAACATAATTGTGAAAACAAACAATATTAATTTGATACATATAATTGGGAAAAAAGTTTTCAAGATATTGTTTGGTATACCTTATAGGTTGCAAGTAAATGGGGCTGAACTCTTACCAAGAGTTGGTGGTGGGATTATAGCTTCAAATCATCTTAGCGTTTTTGATCCACCATTACATGGCAGTATTATAAATAGAGAATTATACTTTATGGCAAAAAAAGAGTTATTTAATATACCAATATTAGGATGTTTAATAACTAAGCTAAATGCTTTTCCAGTAGAAAGAACTCATATTGTAAATATTGAAGCCATTAAAAAGGCTATTTCCATTTTAAAAAATGGAGATTTACTTTTAATTTTTCCTGAAGGTAAAAGGACAAAAAAACTAACTACTATTAAATATGGAATTGGATTTCTATCTTGTATTACTCAAGTTCCACTAATACCGGCAAAAATAATTAACACTGATCAAATGATCAAATTTAAAAAAATCAAAGTTATATATGGTAAACCTATTATCCCACCTAAAAAATTTACAAAAAAGGATTATATTTTACTTTCACAAAAAGTTTATAATGTTATAAAACATATATAAGTCTTTTTTAATATAATGAAAAGTAATTTTTGTGGAGGTGGCGGGAATCGAACCCGCGTCCGAAAACTTATTTCAATGAAACTATAATATACAGGTTTCTATCTTACATATGAAAAATATAAATATAAAAACACAACTTCTTAAGCAGCTAATGCTAAAGACTGACTATTTACGGCGTAACTATTGTTATTAATGTTTTTGTTGTTGTTTATTATTTAGTCGATTTTTACAGAGCCATCGACCAACTCTGACCTGCAATTTCATTGTTAAACAATTTCGTCGAAATCCTATACACCCCCAATAGATGTCTTTCTTCGTTTTTGTTGTAGAAAATATTTAATTATAGTGGAACAATATAGATTTAATATCCTATTATCTAATCTTCTTATATCATGCATAAAATAATTAAATTGTTTTTTTAATTCTAGTTTAAGGTTATATGTAAATATTTTATTATTAAAGTTTCCAAATCGCACTTTTGTTAATCTAGCATTAGTAATTGCACCCATGCACATTATACATGGTTCAATTGTAACATATATAGCACAATTGTTTAATCTATAATTATTCAACTTTTTTGCTGCTTTTCTTAGTACAATAATCTCTGCATGCGCTGTAGGATCTACTTTATTAATACATTGGTTAAATCCTCTAGCAATTATTTGTAAGTTTTTTACAAGTACAGCACCTATCGGTATTTCTTTCATTCTAAAAGCCTTTAAAGCTTCTTCTAAGGCTTCCATCATGAATAAAGTATCAAAATAGTTTTGATTATCTGTCATACATATCTAAGCATATTAAATATATTATAGAAATGTCAAAAAAATGTATATCTAAATGTGCTATAATATTTGTATACATATTAAAAAAGTCATTAATTACTATAAAATGAATATACAAAGCATTATTTCTAATTTACAAAAATTTTGGAATAAACAAGGTTGTACGATATTACAATCTTACGATGTAGAAAATGGAGCTGGAACTTTTAATCCTGCTACATTCTTATTTATTTTAGGGGACATAACTCCATGGAATGTAGCCTATGTTGAAAAAAGTAGACGCCCAAGCGATGGCAGATATGGTATGAATCCACAAAGATTACAAAGTTATTATCAATTTCAGGTCATAATGAAACCTGTTCCAAGTAATATACAGCTTATATATATTAATAGCTTAAAATATATAGGATGCAATTCTGAAGAAAACGATATTAAATTTATAGAAGACAATTGGGAATCCCCAACACTCGGAGCTTATGGAATAGGATGGGAAGTGTGGCTCAACGGGACTGAAATCACTCAATTTACTTATTTTCAACATATTTGTGGTATTCATTTAAGCCCTGTACCGATTGAGATTACGTATGGAATAGAAAGAATTGCTATGCATTTACAACATAAAAGTAATATATATGACTTACAATGGAGTGATAATATAAGTTATAAAAATCTTTATCTTGAATGTGAAAAACAATGGTCACAATACAATTTTGAACGATCTAATGTTAAAATGCTTAAACAACATTTTGATGATTGGGAACAAGAAGCCTATAGGCTTCTAAGCAATAATTTATCAATACCTGCTTATGATGCTGTTGTTAAGTGTTCACATTTGTTTAATTTATTAGATGCAAGAAAAGCTATTTCAATTGCTGAAAGAACTGATTATATTTTAAGAGTTAAAGCAATAGCAAAATTAGTTGCTGAAAATTATATTAATAATATATAAAAACCATGTGTAAAGATAATAAGTCTCTTCTAGAAATAGGAACTGAAAATTTGCCTGTATCATGTATTGATTTAATGTTAAGGCAAATGCAACATTTTTTAGTTAACAACATACAAAATTATGGAATCAGGTATAATTCGTTCCACTTATATGCAACAGCAAGAAAAATAGTTTTAATATTATACAGTATACAATATATTCATAAAACACAATCAATATTAACATTAATGGGTAAGATATACACAGACATAATAAACAAACTTTCTTTTAGTACGAAGATGGTATGGAACGAAAGCCAGTTTGTATTTCCTAGACCTATCCGTAATATAGTAGCGTTATATAACAATAATGTTGTTAAATTTAAAATTGCTAATGTGAAATCATCTAGATACAGTGAACTGAATATTGATACAAAATATAAGCTAAAAATAGCTAGCCCTGAGGATTATATTTCACATTTTAGGAAACATAGAATTATTATTGATCATACTAAACGGTATAAAGTATTAAAATATTTATTAAAAAATTTAGTAAGTAAGATTGGTGGCATTCTTATTAATGATACTAAGTTAATAAATGAATTAATCTATTTAGTAGATTATCCATTTCCTATACTATGCTCGTTCAATGAAAAATATTTAAAATTACCACATCAAATAATTACAACATGTATAAGAAAACAAAAATGTTTTGTCATATCTAATAAAAAAAATTCTTTGTCCAATTTATTCATATGTGTAGTTAACAATAATTTACATAGAAATCATAATCAAGACACAATTCGCAGTGACTATGAACGAGTTATTGATTCTTTGCTTTGTGACGCACAATCTTTTTATACTAGTGATATTCAAGATAAAGTTGTCATTCATTCAGTTAAATTAAAAAATATTACTTATCACCATAAACTTGGATCTATTTATGATAAGTTAAATCGTATCCAAACAATAGCAAATTTTCTTAACAAAGAATTCTTTCATACACAATTGAGCAGTAGTCTTTTAACAAGAGCTATTAATTTATCAAAAACTGATATATTAAGTAAAATTGTATTTGAATATCCAGAACTGCAAGGTATTATAGGATCTATTTATGCCTATAAATTAGGAGAAAATTCTGATGTTGCAAATTCTATAGAACAACATTATTGGCCACTTGCAAATTCAGACAAATTGCCAATCAGTACAATTGCAATAGTAATAGCTTTATCCGATAGAATAGATACATTAGTTACAAGTTTTTTTGTTGGGCTTGGAGCTTCTGGTTCAAAAGATCCATATGGATTAAGAAGAGTTTGTATAGGGTTTCTTAAAATAATAAAAAAATATTTATTGGATAGTAATTTAGATTACATTATTAAGAAGACTTTTGATCTAATATCATCCTACATAAATTATAATAATAAAATAGCATACAATGTTGCTTATGAAAAAATTATTGAATTTTTTCAACATAGACTTAGTACTATGTTAGTAAAGGAAGGATATAATCTTAAGGCCATAAATTCAGTTATGAATAATTCAACAAAAACCATAGGAGAAATAAGTGTTATATATAGAAAACTACAAGCTTTGATTGTTTTTAGCAAGAATATAAAACATTTTGAATATACTCTACTTACGTTTAAACGTATTAATAATGTATTAAAACAAGCAGATAAAAAAAATATCAATATTCCAGAAATATTAAATCAATCTATTTTTGTTGATGGTATTGAACAAATGCTATACAAACAAATCAAATCATTTACCTTAAACATAAAGGATTATAACAATTTTTTCGATTATTTAATTAAATTAAGTTTGATAATAAATGATTTTTTTAAAAAAATTATTATAATGGATCAAGATAAAGCTAGACAAGCAAATAGATTATCATTGCTTAAAAAAGCACAATATATATTTACTACTATCATAGATTTATCTTTCTATTTATAATTCATTTTTCACATATATATAGATAACATAATGATAATTATAAATACAGGAGATGGTAAGGGGAAAAGTACAGCAGCTATAGGGCAAATAATTAGATATTTAGGACATGGATTTAAAATATGCTTAATATATTTATTTAAAAAGCAAAATTGTTGTGGTGAACAAAGTATATTAACTAGATTTACGAATCTGAGTATTTTCTACTTTGCACATCAACATCCATATTTTAATAATAAGTTACAAACTATAGATGTTATTGCTCAATGTCATTTAGCTATGCTTTTATTAGAAAAATTAATAGTATCAGAAAAAATATATGATGTTATTGTTTTAGATGAATTTAATATTGCATTAAATGATAAATTTATTAATGAAGAATATTTTATCACAATTATACAGTTACTATCAAAAAAATCAGATATTATTATAACTGGGAGAGGAGCTCCAAAAAAACTATTATCTATAGCAGATTTGGTTACTGAAATGATAGAAAAAAAACATCCTTATTCTAGTGGTATATTAGCTAAACGTGGTATAGAGTTTTAATGTTATCATATAAAATATTTAAAGGGCTTCTTCCATGTATAGTTATATTGTATTCTATACGTGTTTTCTCATTTGAGAAAACACGTTATCATAGAATTATATCTTTATCGCCTGCTATTACACGCATTTTATATGAGATTGGGGTTGAACATCGTGTTATTGGTATTACATTGCATTGTCCAAAAGGAACAACTAAGAAACATATTCTTGGAACAATATTAGAACCAAATATTGAGAAAATTATTTTATTAAAACCAGATTTAATTATTTTATCAAAAGAATTTCATAATAAACAAATGGAAGCCAAGCTTAGAAAGTTTGGATTCCATGTTTATGTTGTTGATATTTCATATAGCTTCAATGATTTATGTAAAAATTACTGTTTATTAGCAACAAAATTAGATAGAAGTAAAATAGCACAACAAATCATACAACAAGCTAGATTAACCATAAACAATATATATAATAAAACACGTTTTTATTCTATCGCCAAAAACAAAACTTTTTTTTGGGAAATAGGGAGATATCCACTGTATACAGCAGGTAGAAAGAGTTTGGTTAACGATTATAATTATTATAGTAATACATTAAATATATATCATGATATTAGACAGAGTTATTTTCCTGTCATGATTGAAGATATAATTAAACGGAATCCAGATATTATTATTCATACAAAATATAATAATGACATTTTAGATACTTTTTGGACACAATATAAAAACATTATTAATGCAGTTACAAATAGTAAAATTTTTATAATAGATAATAATGATATATTTAGTCCAACTCCTTTAACATTTACCAAAAGTTTAATAATACTAATAAAAAAAATCATGGTATCAACATTATGAAAAAAAAGATTATAATTTCTATAATCTTATTATTATTATTATTAAGTATTCTATTATCCTTGCTAATTGGTTTTGATGAGTACTCATTTATAGATATCTTCAATATTATTTTTAATCATACATATGAGAATAATCATATTTTTAAAATAATAAAATATATACGTATCCCTAAAATTATCATGATTTGTATTACTGGAGGAGGTTTAGCTACAAGCGGATGTGTTTTACAAGCTATTTTACACAATCCCTTAGCAGATCCTTTTACTTTAGGGATCTCTGGGGGTGCAGCCTTTGGTGCGATGATATCTTTATTACTTAACTTATCATCAAAACTAGGATTTATTACAATGCCACTTTGTGCATTTGTTGGTGCAATGATTTCTATGTTAATAGTGTATATTCTTAGTTTTCGTAAACATTTCAATCCGCATACTATGATTTTGTCTGGTATCATTGTAAGCTCTGTATGTATGTCAATAGTGATGCTGGTTTTTATACTATCTCCTATAGATTCTATATATATGACGTTTACCTGGTTACTTGGCAATTTTTCAATCTTAGATGAACGTTTAGTGATATTTACAACTACTATAGTAACTTTATGTATATTATTGATACTTTTGTTAAGCAATATTCTTAATATAATATATTTGGGAAATGATAAAGTAACAACATTGGGATTAAATATTAACAAATACATAACCATTTTTTTCTTATTAACTTCTTTAATAACAGCTACTATAGTGTCTATCTCTGGAATTATAGGATTTGTTGGATTAATAATTCCTAATATATGTAAAAGCATCGTTGGAGATAATAATGTAGTTGTCATTCCTTTCTCTGCTTATACTGGAGCATTATTATTATTGCTTTGTGACTCTCTGAGCAACTTTTTATTTAGACCTATTGTGCTTCCAATTGGCATTATTACAAACATACTAGGTAGCTTGTTTTTTATATTTTTACTACTTCAAAAGAAAAATAAATGATTAAAGTAAGAAATATTTATGCTAAATATATAAGCAGGAGTGTTTTAACAGATTGTTCTTTTGATATTCATAATAAAGACTTTATTGGTATTATTGGTAAAAATGGAGCAGGGAAAAGTACACTGTTAAAAATTTTGTGTAAAGTTATACCACCATATACAGGGAATATATTGATAGATAACAAAGATATTTCTCATATGGATAATGCAGAACTGGCTAAGACAGTATCTTTCTTGCCTCAAAATGTAAATACTGATTTATCTTTTACTGTATTAAATTTTATTCTTTTTGGAAGATATCCGTATATGAACAGGTTAAAATTTCCATCAAGAAATGATTACAATATTGTGTATAATATTATTAAAATATTAAATTTACAAGAAAAAACCAAAATTGCAGTAAATAACTTATCTGATGGAGAAAAACAAAAGGTTCTAATCGGACAAGTTCTAGCTCAACAAACTGATGTTATTATTCTAGATGAACCAACGTCTCATTTAGATATTGGGAATAGAAATGTTATTTTTAATTTACTTAAAAAACTTAATACTCAATACGGAAAAACAATCATTATAACTGTTCATGATCTGAATATTGCAAGTGCATTTTGTAATCAATTTATTATACTAGATAATGGTATAATTTATAAAAAAGGAACACCACTAGAAGTTTTTCAGTGTGGAATCCTTGAGAAAATTTATAATATTAAATTTATTATACAAATGCATCCAACATTACAATATCCATATATATTATTAACTTCAAAATAGATAAAGTTTTTTTTAGGAAGGAGAATTTTTCATGTGTAAGACAATAGAAGCAATATTACATGGAGCAACTGAAATTATTTCAATAAAAGAACTTAAATATAGGTTATATACAAACAAACGTTTAACAATTAAATTTGGTGTTGATCCAACAGCTCCAGATTTACATCTTGGGCATGTTGTTATATTAAATAAATTACGAATTTTACAAAACTTAGGACATAAAATAATCTTTCTTATTGGTGATTTTACAGCTCGCATTGGTGATCCTTCTGGGCGTTCTACTACACGGCAAATGATGACAGAAATACAAATTCAACATAATGTTGCAACGTATATTGAACAAGTAAGTAAAATTTTAGATATAACAAAAACAGAAATTATATATAATAGTAATTGGTTTAAAAAACTGAGTATAAATGATATTTTAAAGCTTGCTACAACAACTACAGTTTCTAAAATGCTGAAACGCACAGATTTTGACACAAGGTATAAAGAAAATAAATCTATCAGCATTGTTGAATTTTTATATCCACTACTACAAGCTTATGATTCTATAATATTGAAACCTGATATTGAAATTGGTGGAAATGACCAAAAATTTAATTTGCTTTTAGCTAGAGAAGTACAGCGAAGTTATGGAATAAATAATATACAAATCATTATAACTATGCCAATTTTAGAGGGATTAGATGGAATTAAAAAAATGTCAAAATCCTATAATAACTACATTTCTTTAAATGATTCACCTAAAGAAATGTTTGGTAAAATTATGTCTATTTCTGATATGCTAATGTATAAATATTACACTTATCTTACAGATTTTGATTTGTGTAGAGTACGCTGTATGCATCCTAAAGATGCAAAATCTAAGTTAGCATATTTTTTAGTAGAACAATATTATGGAAAAAATATAGCTTACGAAGCCAATCAAAGTTTTCATCAAATATTTGTTAATAAAGAATATCCAAATGATATGCAAACTGTACAGTTAAGTAATACTAATTTTCAACTTTCAACTTTACTGCTTAATAGTAAATTGTGTAAAAGTAAAAATGAGGCTAAAAGATTAATCAAACAAGGTGGAGTTAAAATTAATTCATGTAAAATTATAAAAGATTCTACTATCAATACTCAAAATGACTTTGTACTACAAGTTGGAAAGAAAAGATTTAAGAAAGTTGTATTTGTTTAACTAATTGAATTTATTTATTAATTTAAATAGGAATGAATAAACATTGCATAATTATTTTCTCTACATTATTATATGTTTCAATTATAGTATATCCATCAATTATAGTAAAAAAATATATTAAAATTTGTGTAGCATCTAATATGACAACATGTAAAATACAGAATAATGCTAAACAGTTATATATAGAAGATGCATGTAATAAACATCTTTTGATTACAAAAAAAATAATTAATGTTTTTTTTATAAATCAAAACACGATCTCTGTAGATGGATGTATTTTATCATTACCAGTTTTAATAAAGCCATCAGAAGATGGTTTTATTTTTATCGGATTAAATTCATATAGAGGAGATTTTATATTACAGAAGTCATATACATTGTGTAACAGTTTTGATGTTATAAATATTATATCAATAGAAAACTATTTAAAAGGTGTTATACCAAAAGAAGTTAATGAGAATTGGGACATTGAAGCTTTAAAAGTACAATCTATAGCAAGTAGAACTTACTCTATATTAAATTATAAAAAACATGAACATCAAGGATTTAATCTTTGTTCAACAACTCATTGTCAAGTATATGGAGGATTATCTGCTGAGGCTAAAAAATGTAACATAGCAGTTATGCAAACTGAAGGTAAAATATTAATGTATAAAGGAGAATTAGCTCACACAGTATTTCATTCAACCTGCGGCGGACATACTGAAAATTCTAAATATATATGGTATAAAGCCAAAAGTCCTAAATATTTAAGAGGGGTAAAATGTTCTTTTTGTTCTAAATCACCATATTTCCGTTGGCAAGAAAATTTAGATGAAGATTTAATACGTAATAAATTATTAAATAATATTGAACAAATAAATATCGGAAACATTCAAAAAATAAAAGTCAAAAGTAGAACTCAAACTGGAACTGCTAAAACATTAAAAATTATTCATTCTAAGGGAAAATTTTTGATATGTGCATATCAATTTAGACTGATAATAAATCCATATATTATCAAAAGTCATGCATTTTCATCAATTAAACACTGCGGAGACAAATTTTACTTTACAGGTAAAGGATGGGGGCACATGGTAGGCTTATGTCAATGGGGAACAAAAGTCATGGCAGAACAAGGAAAAACATGCAGTCAAATTTTAAAATATTTTTTTCCTAAAACTAAAATCAATACAATACAATATCAGTAGAAAACTAAAAATTTTTATATGGAGGAATAGTAATAATGAGAAAATATAAATTGGCTGTAGTGGGAGCAACAGGTGCAGTTGGTCGTGAAATGATTAATATGCTTGAAAAAAGGGAATTCCCAATTCAAAGTATACGTTTCTTTGCATCAAAAAATTCTGTTAATAAAAAATTAATATACAAAGGTAAGGAAATTAAAGTCGAACTATTAACTCAATATAGTGGAAAGGGTGTTGATATTGCATTATTTAGCGCTGGATCCAATGTATCAAAACAATTTGCAAAAAGTTTTGTTGAGAATGGATGTTATGTTATAGATAATTCAAATGCATGGAGAATGGATAAAAATGTTCCTTTAATCGTTCCAGAGGTTAATGCACATAGATTAACAAAAGAGACAAAACTTATTGCAAATCCAAATTGTTCAACTATTCAAATGGTTATTGTACTAAAACCACTACATGATTATGCTACTATCAAAAGAGTAATTGTATCTACATATCAGGCAGTGTCTGGTGCTGGGCAGAAAGGGATTGATGAACTTTATACTCAAACAAAAGAATGGATACAAGGAACAAAAACTTTTTCAAGTAAAACATTTAATTATCAAATTGCATTTAATCTTATTCCGCAAATAGATGTATTTATGGATAACAATTACACACGTGAAGAGATGAAGATGTCAAATGAAACAAAAAAAATTTTAAATTCAAATCAAATAGAAGTCAGCGCTACATGCGTTAGAGTCCCAATTATACGATCCCATTCAGAAAGTGTATGGATTGAAACAGAACATCAGATAACTTCAGTATTAGCAAAAAAAATATTATCTAAGACAAATGGAGTATGTGTTATGGATGATCCTAAGAATCAGATTTTTCCTATGCCAATTATAGCAACAGAACAACAAATGACTTATGTTGGTAGAATACGACAAGATATTTCAGTGAAAACACAAAATGCATTAACATTATGGATTGTTTCTGATAACCTCCTAAAAGG